>NZ_SMLV01000198.1 GCF_009711525.1 Fulvivirga lutimaris | reverse complement strand
ATTGGGCGTAAAAAGACCTACTGATTCAAATTACTTATATATTTGTTGCCATTAAGTATCTTATACTAAAAATAAAATCACTACATGGCACATTTAAGATTTAAAGCACTTGACTTAGCCAATAACAGGCCTAAAGTTAAAGTGGAGTCTAACGGCAAAATTTCTGAATACTTCGCTTCTGATGTTTTTGGATTACCTCAGATGCAGGCATCATTGTCACCTGATGTTTTCAAGAGAGTAAAGAAAATCATTCATGATGGATCAAAAATAGATAGCGAAACTGCTGATGCTGTTGCATCTGCTGCTAAATCTTGGGCAATAAGTAAAGGAGCTACGCATTTTACCCACTGGTTTCAGCCTTTGACAGGGTCAACCGCTGAAAAGCACGATACATTTTTTGATGCCTCATCCGGAATGGAAAGGTTTAAAGGAACTGCCTTGGTGCAACAAGAGCCTGATGCATCTTCTTTTCCTAATGGAGGTATAAGAAGCACATTCGAAGCACGTGGTTACACAGCTTGGGATCCGAGTTCACCAATGTTTATATATGGGGCAACACTTTGTGTACCTACAGTTTTTGTCGCTTACACTGGAGAAGCTCTTGATAATAAGGCTCCTCTGCTTAAAGCTGTTGAAGCAGTAGATAAGGCCGCCACTCGAGTATGTCAATTATTTGATAAAAAAGTGAGTCGTGTAAAAGCTTCATTAGGTTGTGAACAGGAGTATTTTGTAATAGATAAGGCGCTTTTCGCCAGCCGTCCAGATTTAGTTATGGCTGGTCGCGCGGTATTTGGGCATAATCCAGCTCGTGGTCAACAATTGGATGATCATTATTTTGGGTCTATTCCTACAAGAATTTATAATTACATGAAGGATTTTGAGACTGAATCTCTCAAATTGGGTATACCTGTTAGTACAAGACACAACGAAGTGGCGCCAAGTCAGTTTGAAGTGGCACCATTGTTTGAAGACATAAATGTTGCTACAGATCATAATCAGCTTTTGATGGATGTAATGTCCAGAGTAGCTGAAAGACATAACCTGAAGGTATTGTTTCACGAAAAGCCGTTTGCTGGTTTAAATGGATCAGGTAAGCACAATAACTGGTCATTGATTACAGATACTGGTGTTAATCTTTTTCAGCCAAGTACTAGCGCAAGAGAGAATCTACTTTTCTTAACATTCTTTGTTTGTACTATTAAAGCTGTTTTTGAACATGCTGAGCTTTTAAGAGCGAGTATAGCTTCTGCTGGAAATGATCATAGATTAGGAGCCAATGAGGCACCTCCTGCAATTATGTCTGTTTTCTTGGGTTCTCAATTAACTGCAGTGTTAGATGAGTTAGAGAAAAATGGAAATATTAAAGTGGAGAAAGGTGATAACATCTATATGAAACTTGGTATTGATAAAATACCACCGATCATTTTAGATAATACTGATAGAAATAGAACATCACCATTCGCTTTCACTGGTAATAAATTTGAGTTCAGAGCGGTTGGTAGTACTGACAACCCTGCAACTCCTATGACTGTTCTTAATACAATAGTTGCTGAACAACTTACTGAGTTCTATCAGCTGGTTGATAAGGATATGAAGAAGGGTACTGACAAGCGTTTAGCTATTGTTGGCGTACTTAGAAAGTATATCAAGGATTCAAAAGCAGTTCGTTTTGAAGGTGATGGTTACTCAGAAGATTGGGTGAAGGAAGCTGCGAAAAGAGGCTTAGCTAATGTGAAAGATACTCCTAGAGCATTAGATGCGTATTTAAGTAAAAAGTCGCGTGAGTTATTTGCCAATCAAGGAATAATGAATCCTGTTGAACTTGAAGCAAGAAATGAGATTCAGTGGGAAAACTATATTATGAAGATCCAAATTGAGTCTAGAGTAATGGCTGATTTGGTGCAAAATCATATTATTCCAACAGCTATAGCTTACCAAAACAAGTTGATTCAAAATGCCAAGGGACTTAAAGAACTAGGCGTAAAAAATACTCAGGTATTGAAAATTATCGAATCGATGTCAGGATACATTGAGTCGCTTGAGGCTGAGGTTGAAAAAATGACCAATGCTAGAAAAAAGGCTAATGTAATAGAAGATGCAAGAGAAAAGGCAATTGCTTATTGTGATGATGTGAAGGGTAAGTACTTCGAATCAATCAGGTATGCAGTTGATAAACTAGAGCTAATTGTTGATGACGAGGATTGGCCACTAGTTAAGTACAGAGAAATGCTATTTTTAAGGTAGTAATTTGAATTTTCAGTTTAAAAGGCGAGGGTTATTCCTCGCCTTTTTCTTTTATTACCTTTAGCTGTTCATTAATAGCGCCTTCAATTAGCTCCGGATTTGACCATGGAATAAAATGATTCATATCTTCTATGAGCATTAATTTAACCTTTGCATTTGTAAGTTGTTCTTTTGCAAAATCTGCGTTGCCAGGAGGAACCAGCTTGTCCTTCATTCCTTGAATAACAATTACAGGTGCATTTATTTTTGACCAATCAGGAAGCATAAGTTCCAGTTCGTCTTTCAGAAAATAGATTTCATCATTTGTTACTCTTAAAGAAACTGGTAGTACCCATCTTAAAAAAGGAGTATGTAGAGGAAGCCTGAACCATGTTTCATCGGGCTCTAAATCAGGGTCTATAGAAGGAGCGACCAAAATAAGGCCATCGACCAATTCTGGGTAAAGCATAGCAAGTTTTGCTATCACAGGTCCTCCTAAAGAATGACCTACCAGAATGTTGGGTGTATCGCTATACTTTTCTAAAAGCGGCTTGAGTAGTTCAGACTGCTTCTGAAGTGAAGGCTCACTATTTCCAAAATTAGAATAACCGTAACCTGGACGGTCAACTGAAACTATTTTTGACCTTGTATTAAGATTTGGGTTGGCCAGAAAGCTAATAAATGCTGACCATGAACCTGGTGCACCATGAAAAAATATAACTGTAGGCAGTGAGTCTGAACCAATGGCTGCAAAATTGACTTTCCTTTTATTTACCTCATAGGAATCGAGGGTAGGTTTAAGTTCTGCAGATTTGAAGTATTTGTCTACTTCTTTAGGAGTCATTCTGAAACTAAAACAACCAGAGGTAAGCTGAAAAGTTAAAACAACAGCTAAGATTGAAATGCCGAATTTAACCTTATTACTCAGCCTTCCAGGCATTATTTTTTGCTTAAGATCTCCTTATACTTTGCTGGATTATTGAGTATTTCGACAGACTTGGCTATATCTTGATCGTTATCAAATGAAGTTTCAATTGAGCCTCGTTCAAGGTAATATCTCCCTGTAATTTCTTCTTCTAATAATGTTTTTATTTGATCTTTGAAGTCATCAAGATCATTGGCCTTGCTGGCCTCCAGAGTTTCAGTCAATTCCTTAAGCCTGCCTTTTATATCTTCATAATAATTTTCTTCAAGCGCATTTTCTTCCAACTTCTTCAAGTTATTCTCAACCTGAGTAGTATAGGAGTAGTCTTTATCCTTAAGCCATGCTTTGAACTCGGTATACTCAGCATCGGTGAGCCTGAAGCTTTTTGCACCTTCAATTTCCTCATGGCTGTAATAGTACTCTGTAGCGTAATCAAAAATATGGCCTTTGGTGAATAACGTGTATGCTATTGGAGAAAGCGTTTCTTTAGCAACATCAAAATCAGGATCTATACCACCACCGTCAAATACAGGTCGTCCATTGGCAGTTTTGTATTCAGCCTTTAATGAATCTGGCACTTTACCCACGCTACCATCTGCATTTCTGTGGCTATAATCCAATGCCTGTATACATCTTCCACTAGGTGTGTAATATTTAGCAGTAGTTACTTTCAATTGAGCATTATAGGTAAGTGGTCGTGTAATTTGCACTAGCCCTTTTCCAAATGACTTTTGCCCAATTATAATTCCTCTGTCATAATCCTGAAGTGTGCCAGCCACAATTTCGGATGCAGAGGCACTACCACTATTAATCAATACTACAAGCGGAATTTCAGTGTCAACTGGTTGATTCAATGTTTTGTAAACTTGATTATGATCTTCGATCTTACCTTTTGTGGCTACAACTTCCTGTCCTTTTGGCAAAAAGACGTTGGTGATATTTACAGCTTCCATTAACAACCCACCAGGATTACCTCTAACATCTAATATTATTTTTGCAGCGCCTTCAGTTTTTAATTTAGTTACTGCTGTCCTAACTTCTTTACCAGCATCAAGGGTGAATTCTGAAAGCTTAACATATCCTATGTCATCGGTCACCATGCCATAGTAGGGGACGTTGCTTATCTTAACCTTCTCTCTTTTAAAGTTTAAAGTAAGCGGCTCACTTTTATTGAAACGTTTTACAGTAAGACTAACATCAGAGTTGGCTTGTCCCTTCATAAGATCACCAGCTTCTGATCTGCTCATATTGGTAACATCAATATCGTTTATTTTGAGTACCTCATCACCAATCTTCAACCCATTTTTTTGAGCAGAATACCCTTCCATAACCATTACGATCATGATTTTACCATCAATTTTGCTTGTAAGAGCCCCTATGCCACCATACTGCCCTGTGCTCTGAGTACGAAAGTCTTCAATATCATCTTCAGGAATATAATTTGTATATGGATCGAGAGAGGCCAGCATGGCATCGATCCCAGTTTTTATTACTTTGTTTGGGTTTACTTCATCAACGTAAAGAGCGTTGACCTCTTTAAAAAGAGTGGCGAAAATATCGAGATTTTTGGCTATTTCGAAGTACCGTTCAGAAGGGTTGGCGAAAGCAAAGGCCGTAACAACTAGTATGATGATGGCTCCGGTCGCTTTAATTCTTGTTGTTAGTTTATTCATGCTTTAAGAGTTTCTTGAATATACGATATATTACCTAAAAAGGGTATGTGCTTTCTATCAAACTATGAGTTTAAGAAATGAACGGTTTTATAAC
>NZ_SMLV01000096.1 GCF_009711525.1 Fulvivirga lutimaris | reverse complement strand
CGTTTTACCAATTTGTAGGTAATAAAAATATAAATGATAAAATGCAGGTAATAGGTGATGAATAGCAAGGCAAAAAATGGGAGAGGGATTATATCTAAATGTCGCTCTTCAAGCCAAAAACCAAAACAAACACCTAAAACTGACGGGATGAATTGTGCCAGATACTTACTTGAAACTGTAAATGATTTATTTATGCAAGATTTGGCGAATAGGTAAAACAGTGGCCCAATTGCCATGATTGTACCCAGTCCTGAAAATATAAATTTCACATCAAGAGCGGGAGTGAACTCTAAAAAAACGGACTTTCCAATTCTAAAGGAAAGAACAAGCAGCAGCAGACCAAGTAGAATGTTTGATAAACGATTCCCTTTCCGATATGTCCATAGAAAGATGGCTAGAAATAAACCATGAATCACCCCAAGGCCGCTAATTACAATTAGGACTATCTCATTTGCTGACATGCCTGCAAATTAGTGGAAATTACATTATTAAAATGAGGCTAAGGAGTTTGATTGTTCGAAAGATATGCAAATCTTAGCTGCATGAAATGCCAACTGTACATCGATAATGAGTTATTTGAATATGAAGTAGAAGGGGAGTTTGCTTACGGCAATGATGAAGTGTTAATTAAGCAGGACAAAAATGCCATTGATCATGTTGACTGGTCAGATGTTGGGCACACTACGTTGGATATTCTAAATACAACGCAATTTAATGCCTTGAAAGACAACCTAGTGGTTATCCTTAACAGGATAATGGCAAAGTATGACATTCCAGACATTGATATTCTTGAAGATTATCATAAAGTTGCCAACACGCAGGAGCGGCATTTGCAAGTTATTAATGAAACACGCTCACTCACAAGAAAAGACTTTGATGTTGACTTAAATGCTGTCTGTGAACTTATATCACAGCACTTAGGTAAGGCTGTTGCTATTGAAAACCCAAAACTGGATACCGAAGTTATTACCTTACGAATTAGCAGACCTAACTCTTTTGATATTAATCCATTACATCGAGATGCCTACCTTGATTACTATAAAGACACCATTAACCTCTGGATTCCTATAGCAGGCTGTAATAAAAAATCCTCACTTCCTATCATTCCAAAAAGCCATTTATGGAATGAGGCTGATGTTTTGAGAACAGCAGCGAAAGGAGCGACACTTAAAGGGTTAAAATATCATGTGCCAGGCATTGTTAAGGGGCCTGATAATGAGCTTCATGCCATAAGGCCAAACCCCAAATATGGTGAGTCAATAATATTCTCACCATATCTAATACATGGTTCTGCAGTCAATTTGAATGAGGACATTACACGGATGGCTTTAGAGCTAAGACCATGTCTAAAGTAGTTAATACATCACTTATATTAATTTTTAAAGAAATAACTAGTCTAAAATATGATGTCTAAACGTTGATTCTTAAAAAAGCTTCGAGATAACATATAATTTCTTTAGATTAACAGATCATATGCTTCTATAGTTAATT
>NZ_SMLV01000428.1 GCF_009711525.1 Fulvivirga lutimaris | reverse complement strand
TCACTTTTGGCATTTTAGCTTTTGCGTCATTAGATGCAAATGGACAAATGGTCTTTACTCCTAGCCCACAGGTTAATGCTAATGAAGTAGTCGTGAATTCTAATATTGAGCTAGACTTTGACACTGATGTTGATTTGATCACTGTACATATCAATAGTACAAATGCCGATGAAGTTTATGATGATAACATTAAAATAATAGGAAGTCAAACAGGTCAGTTTCAAGGCACATTTTCCTTTGGTGCTGATAATTCCATTGTTGTATTCGACCCTGCAATTAGTTTCAAGGCAGGTGAGAAAATAACAGTTGTTGTAAATACTTCAGTTTTGGGTACCGGAGGAGAAGTGGCTATTGCAAGGTCTTTTAGCTTCATTGCTGCAAGTGGGCCATTTGAAGGAGCTTTTAAGGAAGTATCTGCCAGTGGAATACTACCCGTCACTTATGGCGATACAGATTGGGGTGATTATGATAATGATGGTGACTTAGATGTTGCGGTTATAGGCTGGGATTTTGATTACAATGAAGTAGCAATTATTTATAATAATGACGGAGGAGTTTTTACCGACATTGGAGCAGGTTTGACTGGTGTCTTTTACAGTAGTTGTGAATGGGGAGATTATGATGGTGATGGTGATTTAGATTTGATTGTAGCGGGATCTGATGTAAGTGCCACATTATTTACAACCATCTATCAAAATAATGGAGGAGTATTTACAGACATAGGCGCTGGTCTGCTAGGTGTTGATTATGCTTCCGTTGACTGGGGAGATTATGACAATGATGGAGATTTAGATCTCGCAGTTGCAGGAAGGTATGACATCGGTTCAGATTTGAGTTCTACAATAATTTACAGGAATGATGGAGGTTCTTTTGTAGATATCTCTGCAGGGTTGGTGGGTACTAGTGTTGGTTCTATAGACTGGGTTGATTATGACAATGATGGAGATTTAGATTTATTTGCTACCGGACTTGACGAGGTTACCGGAAGGTCTGCAACGATCTATCGAAATGATGGTAGTGATACTTTTGTTGATGATGGTGTAGGATTGCCAGGTATTGGCTACAGTTCTGCAGATTGGGGTGACTACGACAATGATGGTGATTTGGATTTGGTTATGATGGGAGGTCAAAGTACGCCAAATGATGGAGCGTACATCTATCAAAATAATAGTGGAGTTTTTACAGATATTGGTGCAGGCCTTCCTGATGAAATTGAAGACGGTTCTGCACGTTGGGGAGATTATGATGGCGATGGCGACTTAGATTTACTCATAGTTGGACAAGACTTTGTAATCGGGGACTATACTGCACGAATTTATAATAATGACGGGGGAATTTTCACCAACATAAATGCTGGATTAGTTGGAGTAGCAGAGCAGGCTAGGAGTGAATGGAATGACTTTGATAATGATGGAGACCTTGACATACTTATAACAGGAGTCGATAACTTTGATTTTAATCCTTCTGCACGGATTTATGAAAATACTATATTCACCTCTTTCATCACCACCTGGAAAACGGATAATCCGGGGTCTTCTGATGATAATCAGATCACAATACCAACAACAGGATCTGGCTATTTTTATGACGTAGACTGGGGTGATGGGATGAGTGATACTGGAGTAACCGGAAATATTACACATACTTATGCTTCTGCTGGCACCTATACTGTTTCTATTTCAGGAGCCTTCCCAAGAATCTATTTTAATAATGGTGGCTTTTTTGGAGATGACAATGATTCGGAGAAAATATTAACCATTGAGCAATGGGGCGATATTGCCTGGTCCTCAATGGCCAGAGCATTTAGTGGCTGCCTAAATCTGAGAATCAATGCGGCTGATGTTCCTGATCTATCGAAAGTTATTGACATGACAGAAATGTTTTATGAAGCCGAGGCATTGAATGATAATATTAATAATTGGGACGTCAGTAATGTCGAAATTATGAACAGTCTTTTCAGAGATGCTACCTCATTCAATCAGCCACTTAATTTGTGGGTAACTGATAATGTTACAGATATGAGAAGAATGTTTTCATTTGCCTCAGCTTTTAATCAAGATATTGGTGGTTGGAATGTAATTAATGTAGAAGATATGAGCTCCATGTTTGGAGGAGCAACAACTTTTAATCAAGACATCAGTGGATGGACAGTAACAAGTGTACTTACTATGAACCAAATGTTCTCTGTTGCAACTTCATTTAACCAGAATATTGGAGGCTGGACAATGACTAGCGTCACCAATATTGCTGGTATGTTCAACGGTGCTACTGTCTTTAATCAAGATATTGGCGGATGGGACGTCAGCAATGTGTCTAGTATGATCACCGTTTTTAGCAATGCACCGGCATTTAATCAAGATATCAGTGGATGGGTGGTGGATGGTGTTAATAACATGAGAGCCATGTTTAACGGTGCTGTAGCATTCAATCAAGACATAAGCGGATGGAATGTAGATAATGTGGGGGACATGGAGGATATGTTCAATGGTGCCGTGGCTTTCAATCAGGATATCAGCGGATGGGTAGTTTCAGGAGTAGGGGATATGTCAGGTATGTTTGAGGGTGCTACCTCTTTTAATCAAGATATTAGCGGGTGGGATGTGAGTAATGTTGATGACATGCGCTTCATGTTTTCAAATGCTACTTTGTTCAATCAAAACTTAGGAGGATGGGTTATTACAGATCTTCGATTTGCTTTAAGCATGTTTAATAATTCAGGACTTTCTATTGAAAATTATGATGCTACTTTGATTGGATGGGAAGCTCAAGGAGTTCTGAATGTTTCCTTAGGTGCATCTAATATTTATTATTGTGCTGCGGAAGTGGAAAGAGCAAATTTAATAACCAATTTGGGCTGGACTATTTCTGACGGAGGCCAGGGCTGTATAGCAGTATATGACGGGTTAGATACTACTGCTCCTGAAATAATTAACGGTCAGGCAACTCCAATTGACTTTGGATCAGTTAGTATTTTACCTGCTAATAAGACCAGAAACATTACCATTCTTAATCGAACGGTTAGTGATTTGACTAACGTTAATGTTACAATAAGTGGAACTGTTTTTAGCATTGTTCCAGCAGCGCCAGCAACTATTACAGCCAGCACATCAGCAACAATAAACGTGGTGCTAAGTGGTAATACGCCAGGTGTCTTTACGGAAACTGTGTCGATAACCAGCGATGATTTTAGTGGTACATTTTCCTTTGATCTGGTGGGTGAAATTACTGCTACTCCAGAGCCGGAGATAGTTGTTTATGAAGGTAATTCCATCACAGGAACCGAGATAATAGATGATCAGCTCAGTCCATATGATTTTGGAAGTGAGTTAAGGGGTAATAATTTAACCGCTGACATAACAATTACTAATATAGGTTCTACTTCATTAGACATTTCTAATATGTCTATTACAGGTACTGCTTTTAGTTTTGCGTCTATAACACCTGCATCTGTAGCCGTGGGGGCAACGGAAACGGTTCAGATCATTTTAGATGGAAGTGTGGCTGGGGTGTTTAGTGAAACGCTTACAATTAATAATAATGATACCGATGAAGGCACTTTTAATTTTGATATAGAAGGAGAGATTATTGGTCCCGATATTGCTGTTTTTCAAGGCACCAACATTTTTTCTTCAGCAGATGAAATTTTCGATGGACAAGCTACTAGCCTGGACTTCGGTACTGGCCCTCAAGGCGTGGATATCGTAAGGCAAATAACTATTGCTAATTTCAATCCACTGGCATTAAATGTTTCAGACATCTCTATATCAGGGTCAGCCTTTAGTATAAATGCCATTACTCCATTTTCAATTGCAGCAGAAGTAGATGGAATAATAACACGTACAACATTTGATATTACATTGAGTGGGGCAGTGGATGGTACGTTTAATGAATCTATCATCATTACTAATGATGATGAAGATGAGCCAACTTTTACATTTCCACTATCAGGACAAATAGGTTCCGGATCACCAGAAATAGCGCTTTTCAATAGTGGTGGTGCGGAAGTTTTTGATGGCCAACCTGCGCCAGTTGATTTTGGTAGTGAAGTTCAAGGCACAGGCATCAATGAAACTTTAACCATTCAAAATCAAGGTACAGCTGATTTAACAATATCAGCAATCAATATTTCGGGAACAGCGTTTACACTCAATTCTGCAATATCTTTCCCACTTGTTATTGGAGCCTCTGGCAATCAACTAGTTGATATCCTTTTAACTGGGAACAGTATAGGTGTATTTACCGAAACGGTAACTGTACTAAGTGATGATGCGGATGAAGGAACATTCGATTTTGAGATAACTGGAGAAATAACCGCTCCAACTTCTCCAGAAATAGCTGTATTTCTTGGGACTGAGATTTTAGATGGCCAGGCTGCTGCTATTGATATTGGGAATGTAGTGCTAGGGTCTTCCACATCTCAAACTTTTACTGTAAATAACACTGGTTCAGCTGATTTAATAGTTTCTGATTTAACCATTAGTGGTGCTACATTTTCTTCTCCAACAACTACCCCTTTTGTAATAATTCCTGGCGGCTCATCAACTTTTGAGGTTGTATTGGATGCAGTGGCTGCTGGCAGTTTCACAGAAACTGTGACTGTTACTAATAATGATGCAGATGAAGGAAGCTTTGAGTTTAATATCACTGGAGAAGTAACCGCTGCTAACAGTTCTCCTACAATAAGTCCAATTGCCGATGCCATCATTGATGAAGATGGTAGTACTGGTAATTTACCATTTACCATAAATGATGTCGAAACTAATCTGGATGACCTAATTGTAACAGCATCTTCAAATAATACAGCATTAGTTGCTTCGACAGGCATAGCTCTGTCGGGCTCAGGTGGTAATAGAACTATAAATGTCACCCCAGAAAGTGATATCAACGGCACTGTGATTATTACTGTCCAAGTCGATGATGGTCAGGCTGTGGCGAGTGAAACATTTACTTTGACTGTGGTTCCGGTTAATGATGCTCCGGTAATTACAGGCCAGTCAACCTTAACTACTTTACAAAGTACATCCATAACACTCGGTCTAGACAATTTCAGTGTTACGGATATTGATAATACCTACCCTGATGGTTTTAGTCTTTTAATTAATGACGGTACTAATTTCACAGTTAATGGCGCTGAAATAACACCCAATTCTGAATTTGTGGGCGACTTAGTAGTGCCCATTGTAATTAATGATGGACAAGATGACAGTCCTGTCTTTAACACCACTATAACTGTAGAGCAAGGAGAGCTTTCTGTTGACGTTGGTGGAGCTCCGCTAACTAATGGTAGCATCGTGAACTTCGATGATGTGCCTGTGGGTGCCGAAGATAGTCGTGAACTTATTATTACCAACAACGGTACAGTTGCCTTAGTAATATCAGCCATAGTAATTGCCGGTGATGACTTTATTTTAAACAGCGCTATCCCTGACCCAATACTTCCGTCAGAAAGCAGCCCACTTTCTATTTCTTTTCGCCCTAGTTCCATTGGTCCTAAAGCAGCTACAATTACCATTAGTAGTCAGCTTGCAGCTGATTTCATAGCTACTCTTAATGCCAGTGGACTTTCGGAAGCGCCACCTTTAGAAATTTTCAATGTGGTTACCACTCAGCAAAATGGGAAGCATGACTTTCTGGAAATAAGAAATATAGAATTCTACCAATCGAATAAAGTATTTATCTACAATCGCTGGGGTAATGAAGTATTCAAAACAGCTGAATACAACAATACTGACAACAACTTTATTGGTAATACGAGTGGTGGGGATGAATTGCCGGATGGTACCTATTATTATGTAATTGAGCTAAATGGCGGTGAAAAAGTTGAAAATGGATTCTTTTTACTTAGAAGATAGGGGTATGAGATTGATATTTATTACAGCAAAAAGCATGAGAAAGAACATTGGTTTATTAGTTCTTGTATTACTTATATCATCTAGCAGTCTAAGGGCGCAACAAGACCCATTGTATAATTTATATTCATTTAATCAGAATATGATTAACGCTGCATATGCAGGAGTGTATAATAATTTTACTGCTAACCTGATTACGCGAAAGCAGTGGGCAGGTATTGATGGTTCTCCACTTACAAACATGTTTACGGCCCATACATCTGTGGGTGATCAGTTTGGTACAGGAGTGTTAATTGTAAATGACCGCTTGGGAATTAATAACAATACTGAAGCTCAACTCTCCTTTTCTTATAAAATTACATCTGGAAGTAAAACCCTGGCTCTAGGGGTACAAGGAGGCTTAATAAACTATAAGTATGATTATAATAAACTTAATCTGGCATTTGTAGATGATGAAGGTCTGGATATGAATAATGCTGGGTTCAGTAAAGCTAATTTTGGAGCAGGTGCTTTTTATATGACAGATACTTACTATTTTGGACTTTCAGTGCCAAGAATATTAAATGCTAAAGTCAATGATGGAGTGAGTAGTAGCACCCGTTATTTACCACATTATTATTTAAGTGGAGGGTTTATTATAAAATCTAATTCAACACGTTCACTTTTACTCAAACCTTCCTTTTTGGTTCGTTATACTGAAAAACAAGTTGCTGCAGATATTAGTATTAATGCATTGTTTGCTAATGTCATTTGGGCGGGCCTTACCTTAAGAAACTTTGATGGCGTAGCCATCAATACCCAAATTCAGGTCAATCGTGCTTTTAGATTAGGTTATTCATTTGAATTGCCTACCAATCAGTTGGTGCAGAGTAATTTTGGCACACATGAGATTTCCCTTCTGGTTGAGCTGAACCTATTCAAAGACCATTTTGATATCGAAAGGTATTTTTAGCGTTCTTAAACTGTTTAGTTCTGTCAAACTAAATTCAGCAGAACTAACTCGACTTTAGGTACTTGTAAATACCCCAAAAAGAAACTAAAGACCAGGCTGCCTCAAGTATAATGAATGGCCAATAATTAAGCATTACAGAGGCTGCACAGGCTAGTAGTGCACCAATCAAGTTGAGTAGTAAATAGGGTAATCCTTTTGAGTCAAGTTGCTCAATCAGGTTAAGAAAAAAGGCCAATAAAATAAGAAAGACGCCAGAGGCGCCTATCCAATCAATGATATTCATATATCTTTTTTAAACCGTCATTATCTCTTGTTCTTTATGAGATAAGATGTCATCTATTTTTTTAGAGTACTCGTCAGTTAAGGCCTGTACTTTTTCTTCAGCTCTTTTAATATCGTCTTCTGGAGCACCATCTTTCTGAAGCTGCTTCAAACCGTCATTAATTTCTTTTCTCGTATTTCTAATACTGATTTTGCCATTCTCACATTCATTCTTAGCTTGTTTAACTAATCCAACTCTTCTGTCTTCAGTAAGCTGCGGAATGTTTATAATAACCTGCTCGCCATCATTTTGAGGGTTAAAGCCCAAACCACTATTAATTATAGCCTTTTCAATATTTTGAATAACAGATTTTTCCCATGGCTTTATAAATAAAGTACGTGCATCAGGTGCACTCACAGAAGCAACTTGGTTCAAAGGAGTGTCAGCACCATAGTATTCAACCATTACGCTCTCAACCATAGCGGGGCTAGCTTTCCCAGCTCTGATCTTTCCTAATTCACCAGTTAAATGTTTGATGGCTTTACTCATCATCTCACGACATTCATCGAGGTACATTTTAATTTCTTCCATGACTTATTTTATATCGGGTTAGGTTAATTAATTAAGGTTCCGGCAGTTTCCCCTTTCAATACTTCCATGAGATTGCCAGTTTTATTCATGTCAAATACTATAATCGGTAAATTATTTTCCTGACACAAGGTAAAAGCGGTCATATCCATAATATTCAGGTTCTTTTCATATGCTTCCTGAAACGATAATTCTGAATATCTTGTGGCCGTAGGGTCTTTTTCAGGATCAGCAGTATAAACGCCATCAACTCTGGTGCCTTTCAATACTACATCGGCCTGTATCTCGATAGCTCTTAAGCTGGCTGTAGAATCAGTAGTAAAATATGGATTACCAATACCTGCACCAAAAATTACTATTCTTCCTTTTTCCAGGTGCCTGATGGCCCTTCTTCTGATAAATGGCTCGCATACTTGCTCCATTTTTATTCCAGACATAAGTCTGGTATACATACCTGCAGACTCAAGCGCACTTTGTAAGGCCATTCCGTTAATAACGGTAGCCAACATGCCCATATAATCTCCCTGAACTCTTTCTATACCTGCGGCCTCTGCCTGTACACCCCTATAGATATTACCACCACCAATAACAATGGCAACCTCTACTCCCAAATCTTTAATAGCTTTTATTTCTTCGGCATATTGCTTTAGTCTTTCAGGGTCAATGCCATAGGATACATTTCCCATCAAAGATTCACCACTAAGTTTGAGTAAGATTCGCTTGTACTTCATTGAGTTTGGTTAAGATTAAAATTGTGCAAATATAGTATGCTTAATGGAAAATCTGTGATCAAAATAGAACAAGTACCTGATTTTTTTCGACACTGTCCCCTTTTTTAACTTTAATCGACTTTACCACCCCGTCACCAGGAGATTTTAAGACATTCTCCATCTTCATGGCCTCAAGTATCATAATGGCATCGCCTTTCTTTACTTCATCACCTTCCTTGATGTCTATTTCAAGGATAAGACCAGGCATAGGAGCTTTCACATCATTTACTTTTGCTGATGCCGAAACATCCATCCCTAATTTCTCTAAAAGGAGATCAAACCTGTCTTTAAGCTCAACTTCAACTTTTTTTCCGTTGATTTTCATGGCAACGGTTCTGGTTGCAGTATCTACATTAATAACTTCTGCTCTGTAGGATTTATGATTACTGAGGATGTGATAAGTTCTTTCACCAATCTGAGTCATGTCCCAATCAAAGGGAGAGTCGTTTAAAAAGGCTTCTGATTTTTCGAACTTAACTTCGTAGTTGTTTTTATTGACTTGTGCTTTGTACATAATTATGGAATATGATACCCAAATATAGTGGGTTTCATTTTATCATCTTTTCCTGCGCTGTATTATTTGAAATTTTATAATTATCGTAAGTCATTATTTATACCTTTGCACCATAGGGGTGCCTAATATAAAGGCTGAGATTATACCCAAGGTTCTAGAGATGGAACTGTAACCTGATCCAGATAATGCTGGCGTAGGGAGGTATGTTAAATTGTTAAAGGGAATCCCCTCTCCCTTTGTTTTTTAACACTTAAAATTTTTTTAATCATGAGAATTATTCTCGGAGTAGTTTTACTCACACTGTTGCACGCCAATGTTTTGGCACAATTCAACTATCGTATCACTGTTAAGGATGTTGAAACCGGCCAGGCGCTGCCGGGAGCTAACATTGTCTTCAACAATCAGATTTCCGTTACCGACAATGATGGAAATGCACAATTCGAATCCCTTTCTAAAGGGACTTACCCGATTAAAGTAACTTTTGTTGGCTATGATGACCTGGCCATGAATGTTAAAATTAATGAAAGCAGGACTGATGTACTTGAGCTAATACCGGGCACGTTAATGACCGATGAAGTGATTGTTTCTTCTACCAGAGCCAGTGCAGAAACTCCGGTAACCTTTTCTTCTTTGAATAAAGAGAAAATAGAGAAACAAAATTCAGGACAGGATTTGCCGTTTATTCTAAACTTTACTCCTTCTGTAGTTTCTACATCAGATGCTGGTGCTGGCATTGGTTATACTGGTCTTAGAATCCGTGGCAGTGATGCCACAAGAGTTAATGTTACTATCAATGGTGTTCCACTTAATGATAGTGAATCACAAGGAGTTTTTTGGGTTAACATTCCTGATATAGCATCATCAACCAATAATATCCAAATTCAGCGTGGTGTAGGCACTTCTACCAATGGAGCCGGTGCCTTTGGGGGTTCAATCAACCTTCAGACTAATGGGCGTGAAACTGCAGCCCACGGAGTAGTTACTAACACATTTGGGTCTTACAATACAAGAAGGCACTCTATTGGTTTTGGTACCGGTTTACTGAATAACCTTTGGACTATTGATGGTAGAATTTCTAAAATCAAGTCTGATGGATATATAGATAGAGCGTCATCAGATTTGACTTCTTATTATTTTGCTGGAGGCTATTATGGTAAAAAAACTATGCTCAAAGCCTTGGTCTTTGGAGGAGCTGAAGTTACTTATCAGTCATGGTATGGCACACCTGAAGCGGTGTTAGAAAATGATGCCGAAGGTATTGAAGCTGTAATAGCTAACAATGGCCTAAATGCTGCACAAGCGCAAAACATGCGTAATTCTGGCCGTACTTTTAATTGGTATTTATACGATAATGAAGTAGATGATTATAAGCAAGATCATTACCAACTTCATCTTTCTCACCAGGTAAATGATAAGTTTTCATTCAATGTATCGACCCACTATACTTATGGAAGAGGTTTTTATGAACAGTATAGATATGACGATGATTTTGAAGATTATGGTTTGGACAATGTAATTGTAGGAGCGGATACTGTTTTTTCAACTGACTTGATTAGAAAGAGGTGGTTGGATAACGATTTTTATGGAGTTACATATTCATTTAACTATGAAGAAGGTCCATTGAAACTAATATTTGGTGGTGCTGCCAACAGATATGATGGTGATCACTTTGGTGAATTGATCTGGGCTGATTTTGCCTTTAGTTTCGATGCTGGTGATCGTTATTATGAAAGCAATGGTGTGAAAGATGATTTCAATAGTTATATAAAGGCTTACTATCAAATATCGGATCCATTGAACGTCTTTCTTGATCTTCAATACAGAAAGATAGGGTACAAATCTCAGGGGGTCGATAGTGACCTACAGCCAATTGATATTAATGCGGACTTTGACTTCTTCAATCCTAAATTAGGAGCATTTTACCAGTTGTCAGGAAATGATGCACTCTATGCTTCTTTTGCAGTGGGAAATCGAGAACCGGTAAGAAGTGACTTCATTGATTCTAATGTTAAGCCGAAAGCTGAGCGATTAAACAATTTGGAACTAGGATATAGAATGACCAATTCCAACAAGAGTATTGGTGTCAACTTCTACTATATGGGATATAAGGATCAGCTTATATTGACTGGAGAAGTAAATGATGTGGGATCTTCAGTACGTACAAATGTACCTGCCAGCTATAGAGCCGGACTTGAATTTGAAGGTGGTGTTAAACTATCAGATAATTTAAACTGGTCAGCTAACCTCACATTGAGCAGAAATAAGATTGAGAAATTTACAGAGATAATTTATGATTACGGTCCTGCATTTGACGAGTATAATATCATTTCCAATGAATATTCGGATACTGACATCGCATTTTCTCCAAACGTAATAGCTGGTTCTCAACTGGCCTATTCACCTTTCAGAAATTTCGAAGTCGCGCTCTTATCAAAATATGTAGGCAAGCAATATCTGGACAATACTTCTAATGAGAAAAGAAAGATTGATGCTTATTTTGTAAATGACATTAGGTTGGATTACAGCATTTACTCTGAAAAACTTAGAGAGCTCAGATTTTCATTGTTGATTAATAATATCCTTGATGAAGAGTATGTGTCAAATGGTTATACTTTTGGTTACCAGGGTGGCCCTGATTATGTAGTGAGAGAAAACTACTATTACCCTCAGGCCCCAACGAACTTTCTAGCTACTGTGACACTTAAATTTTAATAGTTGTATTAGTTAACATCAGGGTTTAATTTTGAAAAAAATTAGATCCTGATGGTTTCAGAAACTCATTCCAAACCTGCCAACTTTTCTATATCAGGATTTATCCAACTTACCAGATTTTGGAATCTCCTGATCATTGCCTTGGCGCAGTATTTTACTGCTTATTTTCTACTAAGCAATAGATCGTTGGTTTTCTCGAAAGAGATGGCACTTCTTTCATTCTCCACTATCATTATTGCAGCAGCAGGCTATATTATCAATGACTATTATGATGTTAAAATTGATCTAATTAATAAGCCCAAAAGGGTAGTTGTGGGCAGGATTTTGAAACGTAGAGTGGCAATGATTGCTCATACCATACTGAATTTTGTTGGTATAGGCATTGGATTATACCTATCTTGGAAACTAGCTGCCCTAAATTTCCTTTGTGCCTTTGTGCTATGGCTTTATTCTAATCAGCTTAAAAGAATTGCCTTCCTTGGCAATCTATCGGTGGCGCTACTTACAGGTTTATCTATTCTAATTATAGGTCTATTTTTTGAGCCTGATAATATTCTTATTATGGCTTACTCTCTGTTTGCCTTTGTATTTACACTCATTAGAGAAATAATAAAAGACATTGAAGATCTTAAAGGCGACTCCACTTTTGGCTGTAAGACATTGCCAGTTGTATATGGTGTGAGAAAGACCAAGAATTTTATTTACGTGCTATCTTATCTTTTTTTAATTGGCTTATGCACTTTGGCCTATTTGCTAGTTGGAGTTGCAATGACCTACTTATGTCTCGGTCTGATAATACCGATTGGCTACTTAACCTTGAAGTTATACCGGGCTGATAAAATATCAGAATACAATTTCTTAAGCAATTACTGTAAGTTTGTGATGCTTTTTGGCATTTGTACAATGGTTTTCTTTTAATAAAAACAGTTTGATCAACATAGCAATATTTGCTTCCGGTAGCGGTTCTAATGCACAAAAAATAGCAGAGCATTTTCAAGGATCGTCAGACATAAGAGTATCTCTTATTTTGACTAACAACCCTACAGCTTTTGTTTTAGAAAGAGCAGAGAAACTCGATATACCTTCTCATATCTTTAACAGAGAGACTTTTTATAAATCTACAGATGTTGTCGATGTGCTGAAGAATAACAATATTGACTTTGTTGTTTTAGCAGGGTTTATGTGGCTGGTTCCCGGATATTTGGTTGAAGCTTATCCTAATAAGATTGTGAATATTCATCCGGCCTTATTACCAAAATTTGGTGGCAAAGGTATGTATGGTGATCATGTGCATAATGCCGTGAAGCAAGCTGGTGTAAAAGAAACTGGAATTACCATTCATTATGTAAATGAACATTACGATGAGGGTAATATTATTTTTCAGAGTAAGTGCGAAGTAGTCGAAAATGATACTCCTCAAACGATTGCTGAAAAAGTGCATGCGCTGGAGTACCAACACTACCCAAATGTAATTGAAGAGGTGATACTAAAGTCACTCAAAAATTCCTAGCTTTGCGGCTTTAAAAAATTCCGACCAGCAGGTCAAACATAATACCACTACAATGTCTGAAGTTAAAATTAAGTCAGCCCTTATATCTGTTTATTATAAGGACAACCTTGAGCCAATTGTTAAGTTATTGGCTAAAAACAATGTTCAAATATTCTCTACTGGAGGTACTCAAAAGTTTATTGAAGACCTTGGTGTAGCAGTTACACCTGTTGAAGAAATGACAACTTACCCTTCAATTTTTGGAGGAAGAGTTAAAACTCTTCACCCGGCTATTTTTGGAGGAATTTTGCATAGAAGAGAGCTTGAAGATGATGTGAAGACTGCTGCTCAATATAATATCCCAAGCATTGACCTTGTTATTGTTGATCTCTACCCTTTCGAGGAAACTGTAGCATCTGGTGCAAGCGAAGCTGATATTATTGAGAAAATAGACATTGGTGGTATTTCATTGATAAGAGCTGCTGCTAAAAATTTTAAAGATGTTCTAATAGTTTCATCAAGAGAGCAGTATGCTGACGTTGAGCAACTTCTTGCTGATAAAAATGGAGCAACTGATATTAATGATAGAAGAAATTTTGCTACCAAAGCGTTTGACATTAGCTCAAACTATGACACAGCAATTTTCAATTATTTCAACCAAACTGAAAATATTACTTCATTCAAACAGAGTGTAAGACAAGGCAATACCTTGCGATATGGTGAAAACCCTCATCAGCAAGGCACATTCTATGGCAACCTATCTGAAATGCTAGAGCAGTTGAATGGAAAGGAAATGTCATACAACAACCTTGTTGATATAGACGCTGCTGTTTCTATTATCGAAGAGTTTGACGAAACAGCCTTTGCGATTTTAAAGCATACGAATGCTTGCGGTGTGGCTACGGGAGCTTCAGTAAAAGAAGCTTATCAAAAAGCATTTGCTGCTGATACTGTTTCAGCATTTGGAGGTGTATTAATCACTAACAAGAAAGTTGACCTTGCTGCTGCAGAGGAGATGCACAGCTTATTCTTTGAAGTATTGATAGCTCCTGAGTTTGATCAGGATGCCTTGGATCTTCTAAAAGGTAAGAAGAACAGAATTTTATTGAAGCAAAACCATAAGTTGACTTCAACTAAAATGTTTAAGAACCTTTTGAATGGTGTTATTGAACAGGATAGAGACTTGAAGACAGATAGTTTTGAAGACTTAAAGCCAGTGACTAAACGTCAACCTACTGATAGTGAGAAAAGAGCACTAGTTTTTGCTAGTAAAATCGCCAAACACACAAAATCAAATACAATTGTGCTAGCTAAGGAAGGTCAGTTGCTTTCTAGTGGTGTTGGTCAGACTTCAAGAGTTGACGCCTTAAAGCAGGCCATTCACAAAGCTAAGGCCTTTGGGTTTGATCTTAATGGAGCTGTCATGGCTTCTGATGCTTTCTTCCCTTTTCCTGATTGTGTAGAGATAGCAAGTGAAGAAGGTATTGAAGCAGTGGTTCAGCCGGGAGGGTCAATTAAGGATCAGGATTCGGTTGATTTTTGCGATAAAAATAACATGGCTATGGTATTTACAGGAGTACGCCATTTTAAACACTAAAATTGTTTTTATTTGTGGTTCTAAACGGAAAGTTCTTTGTAAATTTCCGTTCATTGATTACATCAAATTAGATTAAGGGATAACATGGGATTGTTCGATTTTTTTTCAAGTGATATTGCAATTGACCTCGGTACTGCCAACACACTTATTATTAACAAAGATAAAATAGTGGTGGACGAGCCGTCCATTATTGCTATCGATAAAAACACCAACAAGGTGTTGGCTATTGGCAGGGAGGCAATGCAGATGCATGAGAAAACCCATGATAATATAAAAACTATCAGACCACTAAAAGATGGTGTGATTGCTGATTTCCATGCAGCTGAGCATATGATCAGAGGTATGATTAAAATGATCGATACCGGCAAAAGATTTTTCCCTTCATCCCATAGAATGGTAATCTGTATCCCTTCTGGTATTACTGAGGTTGAAAAAAGAGCGGTGCGTGACTCTGCAGAGCACGCTGGCGCTAAAGAGGTTTATATGATTCATGAACCAATTGCAGCAGCTATTGGTATCGGAATTGACATTGAGCAGCCTATCGGATCTATGATTGTTGACATAGGTGGAGGAACAACGGAAATTGCAGTTATAGCACTATCAGGTATTGTTTGCGATCAGTCAATAAGAGTTGCCGGAGATACCTTTAACAGGGATATTCTTGATTACATGAGAAGACAGCATAACCTATTGATAGGTGAGCGTTCTGCTGAAAAAGTAAAAATTGAAGTCGGGTCTGCTTTAACGGAATTGGATGATGGACCTGAAGATTATGAGATCAGAGGCCGTGATTTGATGACAGGTATTCCTAAAGTAATCAAGATTTCATACTCAGAAATTGCTTTTGCACTTGATAAATCAGTTTCTAAAATTGAAGAAGCTGTATTAAAAGCATTGGAGATATCACCTCCCGAATTGTCGGCAGATATTTATGATAATGGTATACATTTAACTGGCGGTGGTGCTTTGCTTAGAGGCTTGGACAAAAGACTAGCACTTAAAACGAAACTCCCAATACACATTGCTGAAGATCCATTGAGAGCAGTGGTTAGAGGTACAGGCTTTGCATTGAAAAATCTCAATGCTTACAAGGCCGTCTTGATGATATAGTTGCTTTTGCCATTTTTTAACCTTTAAATCAACTTCGGTGGATGCAAAGATTATTTCTGTTTTTATATAAATACCGTGCGTTATTGACATTCCTTTTTTTGGAAATTCTATGCATTTGGTTAATAGTTCAGAATAATACTTATCAGTCAGCTAAATATTTTAACTCTTCAAATCGTATATCTGCCAATTTACTTTCTACTTCAGGAGGAATAAGCGATTACTTTAATCTTGCGGAGGTTAATCAAAAGCTATCCGCAGAAAATGCATTACTCAAAGAGCAGATTGAGCAATTCAATCAAAGCCTCTACAATCTCAATGTAAGGCAAAACAGAGATTCGGATTTAATGAATCGCTATGAGTTTATTAGTGCAAAAGTCATTAATAACTCTACCCGCAGATTCGATAATTACATCACCGTCAACAAAGGTGCTAAATATGGTATCGAACCGGGAATGGCCGTTGTTGATGGGAATGGAGTAGTTGGAAAAGTGAAAAATGTATCGGCTAATTTTAGTGTTATTACTTCTGTACTACATGGTAATGCTCTGATTTCATCAAAGCTAAAACGTACTGGTGATCTTTGTACTGCTTCATGGGACGGTGTAGATCCTCAATTCGCCACTTTACTTTATCTTCCTCGTCATGTTGAAATGCAGGTTGGTGATACCGTGGTAACATCGGGTTACAATGCAGTATTTCCTGAAGATATTCCTGTAGGTATTATTGAGTCATTTGAGATTAGTGATGAGGCACTTTTTCATGAGGTTAAGATTAAACTTGCAACCGATCTTAATAGTTTATCATATGTGTACTTAATAAAAAATAATAGCAAAATAGAACAGGACTCTGTAGAGAGCATTACAATAGATTAATGGGCAGTTCCAAAATTATAATATACGTCATTTCATTTTTTGCATACATCTTGCTACAGAGCATGATTTTGCAGAACGTGGTTCTTTTTGACAGTGCTTTTTGCTTTTTATATGTTGCTTTCATTCTTCTGCTACCAGTAGACATGAGCGTGCTGGCCTTGATGGTGATGGGTTTCGTTACGGGCTTTACTGTTGATATATTTTACAACAGTTTGGGAATTCATGCATCCGCTTGTGTGTTTATAATGTTCGTAAGAAACTACTGGTTGAATCTTATCACACCTCAGGGGGGGTATGATTCAGGAGCAATGCCTAGCATTGAATTAAATGGATGGCAGTGGTTTTTTGGATATGCATTGCCACTTGTGCTCGTTCATCATTTAATTCTGTTTTTTGTTGAGGCATTTGGGTTTGGGCTGTTTGGCTTTACCTTGTGGAAGTCCATGCTAAGTACCATTTTCACAATGGTCGTAATTTTAATAGTTCAATTTATATTTTATAAAAGAAAGCGTTCATAGTGGACGATACCAGGAAAAATATAATTCAGTTAATTGTAATTGTGGTGGCAGCCACATTCCTGATAAAGCTATTTTCGATTCAGGTTCTTGACTCAAAATATGCACAAGCTGCAAATAGCAACATCATTCATGAGGTTATAGAATATCCATATCGAGGCCTTATATATGATCGTAATGGCGATTTAATAGTATTCAATACTCCTCAGTATAACCTTACCGTCATTCCTAAGGATGTTAAGAAAATAGATACCACCAAATTTTGTGAGCTCTTTCAAATAACAAGACAGGAGTTTGTTGAGAAATTAGAAATGGCTAAGAAATTTTCTTACGTACAGCCATCTATTTTTATCAAGCAGCTGTCAAATAAGGACTTGGCAAAAGTACAGGACTATCTGGTTGATTTTCAAGGGTTTGATATCCAGGCAAGAACAACGCGGTCGTATGCCAGTCCGGTTTTAGCCAATGCCTTAGGCTATGTAAGTGAAGTGAGCAAGCGACAGCTCGAGCGTGACACCATTGACTACTATAGACAAGGTGACTATATCGGACAAAGTGGACTTGAGTCATTTTACGAAAAGCAACTCCGTGGAAAGAGGGGCGTGCATTATGTTATTAAAAATGTTAGAGGTGTAGAAAAGGGTGTTTTTGATGAAGGGAAATACGATACACTTTCAGTTCCTGGTCAAAATCTAGTTTCAACAATTGATCTTACCCTTCAGGAATATGGAGAATCATTGATGGCTGGCAAGTCGGGTAGTATTGTAGCCATAGAACCATCTTCAGGAGAAATACTTTCGCTCGTATCGGGTCCGTCATATGATCCAAATCTGTTAACAGGTAAGGACTACAGCCAGAACTTCTCTCTTATTAGTGCAGACACTGCAAAACCTTTATTTAATAGACCATTGATGGCTCAGTATCGTCCAGGATCTATATTTAAAATTATTCAGGCGCTGGTAGCCCTTCAGGAAGGCGTAATTACTAGACAAACCTATATACCCTGCATAATGGTGCCCATGAAATGTCATTATCATGGTCCGGGAGAAACACTTATTGGCGCAATCACAAATTCTTGTAACCCATATTTTTATAATGTAATGAAAAGGGTGGTAAATCGAGGTATCTCAGAAAGTCCATTTGAAGACACAAGGCTTGGTCTTGAGGGATGGAATCAGCATGTTAAAAGTTTTGGGTTAGGAAGTCCATTGGGAATAGACTTGCCCAATGAGAAAACTGGCTTAGTGCCTAGTGTTGCCTATTACGATCGGGCCTATGACAATCGCCCTTGGAAATATTCTAACATATATTCAATTGCTATTGGTGAAGGAGAAAACCTTGTCGTGCCTATTCAAATGGCAAACTTTGCTGCTATAGTGGCAAATAGAGGTTATTATTACATTCCACATTTGGTGAAATCAATTGGTGACTCTGGTCAACCATTGCCCCAATATACCGAAAAGCACTTCACAACAGTAGATTCAAAATATTTTGACATAGCAGTTGAAGCTATGGCTAATGTGGTTGAATCTGGTACCGGCCAGTATAGAGCAAAGCTTAAAGATATTGAAGTTTGTGGCAAGACAGGAACGGTGCAAAATGACCCTATGCCTGACCATTCAGTTTTTATAGCTTTTGCACCAAAAGACAATCCTAAAATAGCTGTATCAGTGTATGTAGAAGATGCGGGACAGGGGGCAAGGGCAGCAGCTTCTATCGCTAGTTTGATGATAGAGAAATATCTGTTAGGAGGAACGGAAAGGCCTCATATCGAAGAATATGTTAAAAAAGGGGAGTTTCTATATTGAGCGGAAGAGATAATATAACAAATAATATAGATTGGCTAACAGTGATCCTGTTCATGTCTATAGCTTTTCTCGGGTGGCTCAACATCTTTGCTGCTGTCTACGATGAATCTGCCAATCAAAGTATTTTTGACATGACCCTGAATAGCGGTCGTCAGCTATTTTTCATGGCTTCTTCAATAATCTTGATTATCGCCATAATGGTGGTGGATTTTAAGTTTTATGACACTTTTGCTTACATCATCTACGGAGTGGTGATATTTTTATTAATTCTGGTGGTATTTGTTGCTAGGGAAATTTCAGGAGCAAACTCCTGGCTGGAAATAGGGCCTTTAAGATTGCAGCCATCTGAGTTTGCGAAATTTGCCACCGCATTGGCAGTGGCCAAGTACATGGACAGTGCAGGCTTTAGAATGGATCGTTTAAGTAAGCAGATAGTGTTGTTCATTATAATTGGCTTGCCGGCCATTTTAATTATTGCCCAAGGAGATACAGGAACTGCATTGGTTTATAGTGTATTTGTTCTTGTTTTTTTTAGAGAAGGGATGTCTCCAATGCTGTTGATTCTTGGTGTAGCAGCAGCTATAATATTTGTACTAACCTTACTGGTGCCTAACCATTTGTATTTGTATATAGGTATTGCAGCTACTGCTGCTGTAATTATTTTGTTTATTAAGAAGCGAACATTTAAGAAAATAGGCCTTGTTTTGGCCGGAGCGCTGATTATTGCAGGAGTTATAAGAAGTGTTGACTACGTGATTTCGGATGTTCTTAGACCTCACCAGCAGAATAGAATAAAAGCGCTTATAAATCCTGATGCTGATCCATTAGGTTATGGTTGGAATGTCACCCAATCAAAAATTGCAATTGGCAGTGGTGGGTTTGCCGGAAAAGGATTTTTGAAAGGAACTCAAACGAAATTTGACTTTGTGCCAGAACAGAGTACAGATTTTATTTTCTGCACTATTGGAGAAGAGCATGGCTGGTTTGGTAGTTTGCTTACAATCTCCCTTTTTGTTACATTAATTTTGAGGATAATATATATATCAGAACGGCAAAAATGGCGATTTGCCAGAGTCTATGGATATAGCGTGGCGTGCATAATCTTTTTTCACTTTGCGGTAAATATCGGGATGACTATCGGCCTTTTTCCTGTTATAGGTATTCCACTCCCGCTCTTTTCTTATGGTGGATCATCCCTTTGGGGTTTTGCTATCCTTGTGTTTATCCTGTTGAAATTAGATTCGCACAGGATGCAGGTATTGGTACGCTAGGTTACTTTAGCCTTTTTTCTATCAGTTCTACAAATTCTTCAAATTCCTCGCTTTCAATATTCCATTGAGGAAATTCTTTATAAATGTATTTCATTGCCTCTTCCTTACTCCTGCAGTTTTCGATATGAGCTATGGTATCTTCAAACGCCTTATCATCTCCGTTAAATAGGGCATTCTTGAACATAAACCTTTGGTTTATGCTCATGGCAGCATTTAAATTGTCAATACCCTTGGTTTGATGAATTTCTGCTATTGTAGGTTCTTCAGCTTCAGATGCATGAATATCATTGATAGTTTTCAGGTCTTCATCTTCTGTAGGCTCAACTTTTGAGATCGATGGGCCTTCTTCTTTTTCTTCTGCTTCCGCTTCAATAGGTGCAGGCTCTACTGCTGGTTTTTCATCCATTAACACACCATAAATATCACTTTCTTGTAGTGGTTCTATTTTTGAAAAGTTATCGAAGTAAACGCCTATGTCATCTGGACTAGCCTGAATGTTCTGAAACACCTCATTAATCAGGTCAGCATAGGTTGAATCATTCACTTTGTCCAATTTTCGCTCTTCCATGGTTTGAACCAAGTTTTCAAGCAGATTCTTATTCACGCGAACATATTTTAATGTGCGTTTCAAATTTTCCAATGTCATTTCTCCATTAGAATGCTCAGCTAAGTGCGTATAAAAGTCATAAGGAGAAAATATAAGCAGCACACTTTCTTCAACGGCCCTGATTAATAGAGGCTCAAAATGATCTTTCTTGATAGAAATGTTTCGTGAGAGCACATTCATAAATTCGGTCAGTGCACTTTTCACCCCTTCAGATTGATAATCAAAGTAGTTGCTCTTAAGGTTATCAGTCTCCTTTTGCCATTCTTCAAATAGATTTTTGATAACAAAAAGGTTGATCTGCGATATATCAGCTAAAGATTTAATGTCACCCCCAGTAATGCTCTTATTACTTTTAAAATATGTATCTATTAACTTTTTAGAGTATCGCGTACTGTAATCCTTTATTCCAGCTCTGTTAAGATTATTATCCATATTTTCAGAAGACATATTTTTTAAATCTTTTAATTTGTCGATTAATGAAAGATCAAATGGTGCATATAAAAATCGCAAATCTAAATGACCTCACTATCCAAAATAACGATAATAGTAAAACACTATTGACAATTCTTCAGGAAAATTATATTGACTGGATGCATGCTTGCGGTGCTAAGGGGCGTTGTACAACTTGTAAATGCATAATAAAGAGTGGGATTGAGCATTTTGGAGGTCTCACTCAGTCAGAAATTAATTTTAAAAACATGGGCCGTCTTAGTGATAACGAGCGATTGACATGCCAAACCAGGATCTTAGAAGGTGAAGTAGAAATTGAAGTGCCTGAATCTTCAAAGCTTCCGCATATGGACTATTCTTATTAGTGCATGGCTGCTAACAACTAAATAACTTATTTTTACACGATGTTTATTGAACCAAATTTTGGCAGATCGAAGAAAACAGGCTGGATTGAGGTAGTTTGTGGCTGCATGTTTTCAGGTAAAACTGAAGAGCTGATCAGAAGATTGAATAGAGCCATCATTGCCAAGCAAAAGGTAGAGATATTTAAGCCAAAAGTTGATACTCGATATCATAAAGAGGATGTAGTCTCTCATAACGAAACTTCTATTCGGTCAACACCAGTTAATTTTGCAAATGATATTTTATTATTAGCTGGCAATTGTGATGTTGTAGGTATTGATGAAGCACAATTCTTTGATAATGACATCGTTGAAGTTTGTAATAAACTAGCCAATAGTGGTAAGCGTGTGATAGTAGCGGGATTGGATATGGATTTTGAAGGAAAGCCTTTTGGCCCTATGCCTAATTTATTGGCGGTCGCTGAGTTTGTGACAAAGGTGCATGCCATTTGTGCTGAGTCTGGGGAGCTTGCCTCCTTTTCATACAGACTGTCAGAAGATGATCAAAAAGTGCTTTTGGGAGAAAAACAGGAGTATGAGGCGCGAGGGAGAAGAAGTTTTATGGAAGGAATGGCTCAACGAAAGAAAAAATGAGAATCAGGTTTGTTTTAGGATTTCTACTCGTCTCATCATTACTATTAGCACAAAACGACATTCCATTAGGAACATGGCGAACACATTTTTCTTATAATGCTGCTCAACTTATTGCCTTAGGAAATAATAAAACCTATGTCGCAAGCGATAATGGATTATTTATTTTCGATAATGAAGATAACAGCCTGACTACAATCTCTAAGATTGATGGACTACAAGAGGATAATATTGCAGCTCTTCATTATAACTTAAATAAAGACATTCTATTAATAGGGTATCAGTCAGGCAATCTGGATTTGATTCATAAAAATGAGTTGATCAACTATGACCTCACTACGAACTCACAGGTTTTGGGAGATAAGTCAATTAATAGCATAAGTTCCAATGAAAATAATGCCTTTATCAGCACAGCCTATGGTCTGCTTAATTTTGATTTAAACAAACTTGAGGTCAAGGAGACCTATAGGCAACTAGGAGAAGGTGCTCAGCAGATTGAAATTTTTCAATCAACATTTTTAGGGGATAGCCTTTTCCTTGCTTCTGAAGAAGGTGTGATAGCTTCAAATTTTAAGAACGGTGTTAATTTGTTAGACCCAGCTAATTGGAAAAGGTATTCTTCTGACAATGGGTTGCCGCTAGGATCAGCAGCTTTGATATTTACTCTAAATAATAAGGTGTTTTCTGCTTTTAATGATGAAGGTATCTACGAGTATGAAAATGGAAAATGGATTTTGGCAATATCTGAAATCGGTTCAAATTTTCAGAAGGCATCTTCAAATGGTGAACAGGCCACAATTTTGACAGAGACAGCTTTATATAAAATAGAAGGTTCTTCTACAGCAACTAATATTTCAAATGATCTGGCGTCAAAAATCAATGATGGCATTGTTTCAGGAAGCACGGTTTATATAGCTGACAATGAAAATGGTTTGATCACGAACATTTCAGGCCAGTTTGAAAGCATTAAGCCGTCAGGTCCATCAAGCAACAATATTTTAAAGTTTCACTATCGCTCAAATGTCATTACAGGTGTGTCTGGAGGTTACTCTTCTAGCCGTTTGGCTCTGAATCGGGAAAATGGCTTTTATCAATATTCAGATGGTGTATGGAATAATACTACGTCTAATTCAAACACAGCTCCTGAATTTAAAGACGTTGTAGATGTAACCTATGATCAAAAAACTTCGGCCTATTACTACGCCCTTTTTGGTGGCGGCATTTTAAAAGTGACTGATGCAGGTAATATGACGCTGATTGACAATACAAATAGCACCTTATCTAATATTGGAGGAAAGGGTGTGCCTGTTACATCAGTTAAAGCAACAGCAGAAGGGCTATGGGCCATCAACTATGCCGAGCCTTTTGGACTTCACCTTTTCAGCGATGGTGAGTGGAGTTCCTACTTAACACTTACTTCTTCACTTTTATCAATAGAAAATACAAATGATTATTTATGGATGATTGTTGATCCTTTGGCAGGAGGAGGAATATTAGTTTTTGAGAAGCAAGCTCAACAAATGCGATATTTAACCGATCAGGCGGGTAATGGAGGGCTGCCGAATGAAATAGTAAATGCTCTTGCAGTTGATAAAGATGGCTTTATATGGGTGGGTACTAACGAAGGTGTTGCAGTTTTTACAAATCCTAGCAATGTCATAAATGGATCAGTAGATGCAATTCTCCCTATTTTTGACAACCGACAATTATTAAGAGATGAAGTTATAACCTCGATAGAAGTTGATCCTGGTAATAGAAAGTGGATTGGAACTAATAGTGGTGTTTGGCTATTTGATGAGGAAGCTGACAGGCAGTTATTGAATTTTAATATTGAGAATAGCCCACTGCCAACAAACCAAATTCTAGATATTGAAGTTAATGAAAAATCCGGGGAGGTGTTTTTTGCAACTCCTGAAGGAATAATATCTTACCGCGCGGATGCCACGGAGGCTTTACCAGAGCATACTGGAGTAAAAATATTTCCCAATCCTGTTACTTCAGATTTTTTAGGAACCATAGGAATTAGTGGGCTGGTTGATAATGCAAAGGTCAAAATTACTGATTCGAGTGGTAAGCTGGTTTGGGATACTAGGTCTGAGGGAGGGACCGCTACCTGGAATGCTCAAGATTATAATGGCAGACGTGCAACTACAGGTGTTTACTTCGTTTTTAGTGCCACTGATGATGGTGAGGAGAGCTTTGTTGGTAAAATAGCTGTTATAGACTGATGCTTCACAAGACCAGAGGAGTTGTTTTTAAATATTTTAAGTACAGAGACACGTCCATAATCGTAAAAATCTTTACCGAGGCCTTTGGTCTTCAGACATATGTTGTAAATGGCGTACGCTCCTCAAAGTCTAAAGGACGTATCGCGTTATACCAGCCACTTACTTTGCTCGATCTCGTTGTCTATCACAAACCTTCTTCTGACATTAATCGGATTTCAGAAATAAAATGTTCTTCCCCTTTAAAGACCATACCTTATGATATAGTCAAGTCTTCATTAGGGGTGTTTATGGCAGAGTTGTTATATAAGTCTATTAAAGAAGAGGGTGAGGTAGCAGATTTATACGAGTTCGTGCATCATAGTATTGAAATACTGGATCACATGGAAGAAAACTACCTGAATTTCCATCTCCAATTTTTATTGAAGCTCACTAAGTATTTGGGTTTTGGCATTACCTCTAGCGATCAATTCTTTTTATTACTTTCTGATGATCACCTTAGCGAAATAACTCATTTATTATTAAATGAATCTTTTACATCAGAAGTCGGCATTAAGAACTCAGAAAGAAGGATGCTTTTAGAACATTTAATTGCTTTTTATAAGGTGCATATAGATAATATGGGTGAAGTTAAGTCGATAAAAATTTTGCGCGAGGTACTGGAAGACATTCAATAGCCCTAAAAAGGTTCTATTTTATCGAATTTTGACATATCTTCACACCATTCAATTCTACGCCAGTGCGACCCTGCACTTAAAGAAAAAATTTAACACGTAGTATTTGGTAACTTCTTTTTAGTTGCTATCTTTGCAGTCCTTTTGCGGAAAAACCGTGGGAGATAAAGCATAATTGCGCTTATTAAAGATTAGAAAATGTCTGGTATTATAGGAAAGAAAATCGGAATGACTAGCATTTTTGGTGCCGATGGACGAAATGTCGCATGCACAGTAATAGAAGCTGGTCCTTGCGTGGTAACGCAAGTAAAAAATGAGGAAAAGGATGGCTACACAGCTATTCAATTGAGCTTTGGAGAGCGTAAAGAAAAAAACACTCCAAATGCTTTGAAAGGACATTTCGCGAAAGCTAACACTACTCCTAAAAAGGAAGTGATCGAATTCAGAGATTTCCGTGAGGAGTTTACAGGCCCAATACAATTAGGTCAGGTTATTAATGTAGCTGACGTATTTGTTGAAGGTGACTTTGTTGATGCCGTTGGTACTTCAAAAGGTAAAGGATTCCAAGGTGTTGTTAAAAGACACAATTTTGGTGGTGTAGGTCAAAGTACACACGGTCAGCACAACAGACTTAGAGCTCCTGGTTCTATTGGTGGTGCTTCTTACCCTGCAAGAGTTTTTAAAGGCATGAGAATGGCTGGAAGAACAGGTGGCGATAGAGTAAAGCTAATGAACCTAAGAGTAATGCAAATAATACCAGAAAAGAACCTCATCCTTGTGAGTGGTTCAGTACCTGGTGCTAATAATTCAACTGTAATTCTTGAGAAATAATGAGTATCTCAGTAGTAAAATATACAGGTGAAGATACCGGTAGAAAAGTAACACTTTCTAGTGAAGTGTTTGGTGTCAAACCTAATGATCATGCAATCTATCTTGATGTTAAGCAATTCTTAGCGAATCAAAGACAAGGTACGCATAAGTCTAAGCAAAGAGCAGAGATAGTAGGATCTACAAAAAAGATTAAGAAGCAAAAGGGAACTGGTACTGCCAGAGCTGGTAGCATTAAGTCTCCTATTTTCAGAGGTGGAGGTCGTGTATTCGGTCCTCAGCCAAGAAATTACTCTTTCAAATTGAATAAGAAGTTGAAAGAGGTAGCTAGAAAATCTGCACTTACTTATAAGGCTTTGGATAAAAGCATAGCAATTGTAGAAGATTTTAACTTCGAAGCTCCTAAGACGAAAGAATATTTGAACATGTTAAGTGCACTTGCGCTTTCTGACAAAAAGACTCTTTTGGTGCTTCCTGAAGCAAATAAGAGTGTTGCACTTTCTGGAAGAAACATTCAGAATACCAAAGTAGTGATGGCTAACATGCTAACTACTTATGATGTGCTTAACGCTGACAACTTGATCCTTAGTGAAGGATCAATTGAGAAGATTGATAACCTATTGAAGAAATAATATAATGAGCGTTTTAATAAAGCCATTGGTTACAGAAAAGGTGTCCGCTTTAAACGAAAAAGGCAAATATGGTTTCGTAGTAAATCGAAAAGCCAATAAAGTGGAAATAAAGAAGGCTGTAGAAAAAATGTACGGTGTTACTGTAGAGGGTGTGAACACGATGAACTACCTCGGCAAAGCTAAGTCTAGATTTTCTAAGTCAAGAATGATATCAGGAAGAGCATCTTCTTTTAAGAAAGCTATTGTTACGGTAGCAGACGGTGATATAATCGATTTTTACAGCGAGATATAATTTAGCATAAGATGGCGATTAAAAAAATGAACCCGGTTACACCCGGACAGAGATACAGAGTAGCACCAGCCTTCACGGAGATTACTAAATCAACTCCTGAAAAGTCTTTGGTAGTTACTAAGAAAAGATCTGGAGGTAGAAATAATACTGGAAAGATGACTATGCGCTACTTAGGTGGTGGTCATAAGAAGAAGTCCAGAATTATAGACTTCAAAAGAAATAAATTTGACATCCCTGCTACAGTGAAGTCTGTTGAGTATGATCCAACAAGAACTGCTCGAATAGCTCTTCTTTACTATGCAGATGGTGAGAAAACATACATTATCGCTCCAGAAGGTATAACAGTTGGTCAGACAGTAATGTCAGGCGAAAATGTTGCTCCTGAAGTAGGTAATACACTTCCATTAGCAAAAATTCCATTGGGTACTATCATTCATAATATTGAATTGAAACCTGGTAGAGGTGGCGCAATGGCTAGAAGTGCTGGTTCTTATGTTCAGCTTTTGGCTAGAGAAGGTAAATACGCTACAGTTAAATTACCATCAGGTGAGACTAGAAAAGTATTAGTTACTTGTCTTGCTACTATAGGTGCGGTTTCTAACTCAGATCACATGAATGTGAATCTTGGTAAAGCCGGAAGAAAAAGATGGTTAGGAAGAAGACCTAGAACAAGAGGTGTTGCTATGAACCCTGTAGATCACCCAATGGGCGGTGGTGAAGGTAAGTCATCAGGTGGTCACCCAAGATCTAGAAATGGTCTTTACGCTAAAGGTAAAAAGACTAGAACTCCTAAGAAGTATTCAAATAATCTAATCATTAGTAGAGGTAAGAAATAATGGCAAGATCACTAAAAAAAGGGCCTTACATTGATTTTAGGCTGGAGAAAAAAGTAGACACAATGAATGACGCAGGTAAAAAGAGTGTGATCAAAACCTGGTCAAGAAGATCGATGATATCTCCGGATTTTGTGGGTCATACATTTGCTGTTCACAATGGCAATAAATTCATACCTGTATATGTAACTGAAAACATGGTAGGTCACAAACTAGGTGAGTTTGCTCCTACTAGAAATTTCAGAGGTCACGTTGGTAAAAAAGACAAAGGCAAAAGATAATTATGGAGGCAGTAGCTAAACTTAATAATGTACCTACATCCCCTCGAAAAATGAGACTGGTAGCAGATCTTATTAGAGGAGAGAAAGTAAACAAGGCGTTGAACATCTTAAAGTTCGAGCCTAAACAAGGTGCAGCCAGATTAGAGAAACTATTGTTGTCAGCAATTTCTAATTGGCAACAAAAGAACGAAGAGATTGATCTTGAAGATGCAGATCTTTATGTGAAATCTATAAAGGTGGATAGTGGTAGAGTCTTGAAAAGATTGAGACCAGCACCTCAGGGAAGAGCGCACAGAATCAGAAAAAGATCTAACCACGTAACAATGGTTTTAGATAGTGCAGCTGTTCTTGACCAAACTGTAGAGACTAAAGACAAAAAAGAAGATAAATAATGGGACAAAAAGTTAACCCTATTGCTTTCAGACTTGGTATCGTAAGAGGTTGGGATTCAGCCTGGTACGGAGGTGATACTTTTGCGGATAAGTTAGTTGAGGATCACAAGATTAGAAAATATGTGAGTGCTCGTATCCCTAAAGGTGGTATCTCTAAAGTTATAATCGAAAGAACTCTTAAAAGAATTACCCTTACTGTTCATACTGCTCGTCCGGGCGTTGTTATAGGTAAAGGAGGTTCTGAAGTAGATAAAATTAAAGAGGAACTTAAGCAACTGACTAACAAGGATGTTCAGATTAACATCTTTGAAATCAAAAGACCTGAGCTTGATGCTAAATTGGTTGGTGATTCTATCGCTCAACAGTTACAAGCAAGAATCTCTTTCAGAAGAGCGATGAAACAAGCTATTGCTTCTTCAATGAGAGTGGGAGCTCAAGGTATTAAGGTAAAAGTTTCTGGTCGTTTAGGTGGAGCTGAAATGGCAAGGTCTGAGCAGTACAAAGAAGGTAGAATTCCTTTGCATACACTAAGAGCTGATATTGATTATGCTATTTGCGAAGCAAACACAGTATATGGAAAAATCGGTATCAAGGTATGGATTTTTAAAGGAGAGGTTTACGGTAAAAGAGACCTTTCTCCAAACATAGGTGCTTCTAACTCTGGACCTGGTGGTTCAGGAGGTGGACGTAAAAGACCTGATGGTCCGAAAAGAAGTAGAAAAAAGTAATTTTTAATTAGCGTTGAGTCACGATTATACGTGATGTAAAGACATAAAAATATGTTACAGCCAAAAAGAACAAAGTTCAGGAAACAGCAAAAAGGCAGAATAAAGGGAATTGCTCAGCGAGGACATACTATTGCTTTTGGTGCTTTTGGTATCAAGTCAATGGAGGCAGGATGGATCACTTCAAGACAAATTGAAGCGTCAAGGATTGCCATGACTAGAGCTATGAAAAGAGAAGGTCAGGTATGGATTAGAATATTTCCTGACAAACCTATTACTAAAAAGCCTGCAGAGGTAAGGATGGGTAAAGGTAAGGGAGCTCCTGAATATTGGGTAGCTGTTGTTAAGCCTGGTACTATTCTTTTCGAAGCTGGTGGAGTTAAAACTGAGTTAGCAAAAGAAGCTTTAAGATTGGCTCAACAAAAACTCCCTATCAAAACTAAGTTTGTAGTACGTAGAGATTACGTTGAATCATAAAAGTTATGAAGAATTCAGAAATAAAAGCCTTGACCTTCGATGAATTGAAGCAAAAGCTTGTAAGCGAACAAGAAGCTTATAGAAAATTGAAGTTTGCTCATGAAATCTCACCTATTGAGAACCCAATGAAAGTGAGAGAGACCCGTAAACTTATCGCAAGATTACAAACTGAGTTAAGGGCTAAAGAACTTGCTAAATAATATTAGAATGGAGTCGAGAAAATTAAGAAAAGAAAGAGTAGGGCAGGTTGTTAGCAACAAGATGGATAAGTCTATCACTATTGTTGTAAACCGTAAAGAAAAGCACCCTATCTATGGTAAATTTGTTAAGAAATCTACCAAGTTTATGGCCCATGACGAAAATGGTGAATGTGGTATTGGTGATACAGTGCGTATCATGGAAACTCGTCCTTTGAGTAAAAGCAAAAGATGGAGATTAGTTGAAATCATAGAAAAGGCTAAATAAGATGATACAGCAAGAGTCAAGATTAAACGTAGCAGATAACAGTGGAGCAAAGCAAGTTCTTTGTATCCGTGTTTTAGGCGGAACTGGTAAGAAGTATGCATCAGTGGGTGACAAGATCGTTGTATCAGTAAAGTCAGCCCTTTCTTCAAGTAACCTTAAAAAAGGTACAGTTTCAAGAGCTGTTGTAGTGAGAACTACTAAAGAAGTAAGAAGAAAAGACGGATCTTATATAAGGTTTGAAGATAACGCAGCAGTTTTATTGACTGCTAATGATGAGCCAAGAGGTACTCGTATTTTCGGACCAGTAGCAAGAGAATTACGCGAGAAGCAATTCATGAAGATTGTTTCATTGGCCCCAGAAGTACTATAATCATGGAGAAGAAAATGAAAAAATTACACGTTAGAAAAGGTGATACTGTAAAGGTTATCGCTGGTAACTCTAAAGGTAAAACAGGAGTAGTACTTGAGGTTATTCCTGCAAAAGATAGAGCGGTGGTTGAAGGTGTTAATGTTGTTACCAAACACGTTAAGCCATCAGCAACTAATCCAGAAGGCGGCATCAACAAGAGTGAGGCTGCAATACACATTAGCAATTTGATGTTAGTCGATCCTGCTAAAGGTGAGCCAACTCGTACTGGTAGAAAACTAGATGAGAATGGCAAGCTTCAAAGATATTCTAAGAAAACCGGAGAAATTGTTAAAAATGGCTAGTCCTAGATTAAAAGAAAAATATCAAAGTGAAATCATTCCTGCTTTAAAGGAAAAATTTCAGTATAGCTCTGTAATGCAAGTGCCTAAGGTGACTAAGATTTGCCTTAATAAAGGTATTGGTGCGGCAGTAGCTGATAAAAAATTGGTAGATGTAGGTGTTGAAGAATTAACTTCAATCACTGGACAGAAAGCAGTAGCTACAATGTCTAAAAAGTCTATCTCTAACTTTAAGTTAAGAGAAGAAATGCCAATTGGTGCAAAAGTTACTTTGAGAGGTGATAAAATGTATGAGTTTTTAGATAGACTTATGGCAATTGCACTTCCAAGGGTAAGAGATTTTAGAGGTATCAGTGATAAAGGTTTTGACGGAAGAGGAAACTACACTTTGGGTGTTAAGGAGCAAATCATTTTCCCTGAAATCAGTATCGATAAAGTGAATAAAATCAATGGTATGGACATCACATTTGTGACTACTGCCAATACTGACGAAGAAAGTTACGAATTGTTGAAGGCATTCGGTATGCCATTCACAAGCAAAAACTAAATATTATGGCAAGAGCAGCTGTTAAAGCAAGAGAATTAAAAAGGGAGAAAATGGTAGCTAAGTTTGCTGCTAAAAGACAAGCCCTAAAAGAAGCTGGTGATTACCAAGGACTTGACAAGCTTCCAAGAAACGCTTCGCCTGTTAGATTACATAACAGATGTAAGCTTACCGGAAGACCCAAAGGTTACATGAGAAAGTTTGGTATTTCAAGGGTAACATTCAGAGAAATGGCCTCTGATGGTAAGATCCCTGGAGTTACTAAAGCAAGCTGGTAAATATTACTTCTTTTATTTTTATTCAAAAAAATAGTTTGTATCTTTGCAGGCCGTTTCAACGGGTAGCAGAAATACTGTAGAAAAATAAAGAAAATGACAGATCCAATAGCAGATTATTTGACCCGATTGAGGAATGCTATCAAAGCCAAGCATAAGGTTGTTGATATCCCTGCCTCAAATATCAAAAAAGAGGTTACGAAAGTGCTTCATGATAAGGGTTATATCCTGAATTACAAGTTTGAAGAGACTTCAAATAATCAGGGAAATATCAAAATAGCCTTGAAATATAGTGCTGATGATAACAAACCGGCCATTTTTAATTTGGAAAGAATTAGTAAGCCAGGTTTAAGAAAGTACGCTAAGTCTGATGCTCTTCCGAGAGTATTGAATGGCTTAGGTGTTGCCATTTTGTCTACCTCAAAAGGAGTGGTTACTGATAAGGAAGCCAGAGATATGCAGGTAGGTGGAGAAGTTTTGTGTTACGTATATTAAAATATAGACATCAATGTCAAGAATAGGGAAAAAACCGATCGAGATTACTTCAGGTGTATCATACACCTTTGATCAGAAGGCTGGTCAATTGGTGGTGAAAGGACCTAAGGGTGAGCTCACTCAGAAATTAGACCCGGCTTTCAAATTGGTTGAAAATGAAGGCACGCTTACAGTAGAAAGACCTACTGAGCAAAAAAGACATAAAGCGCTTCACGGCCTTTATAGATCTTTAATTGCTAATATGGTTGAAGGTGTAAGTGTAGGTTATAAAAAGCAGCTTGAACTAGTAGGGGTAGGGTATAAGGCATCTGCACAAAATAACGTGTTAGAACTTAGCTTAGGATACTCTCACAACATATGGTTAGCTGTACCAAAAGAAATTTCAGTAAGTGCCGAAACTGCTAAAGGACAAAATCCAATTGTTACTTTAGAAAGTTATGACAAACAACTTATTGGACAGGTAGCGGCTAAAATCAAGTCGTTGAGAGAAGTTGAACCTTACAAAGGAAAAGGTATCAAGTTTGTTGGTCAATATGTCAGACGTAAAGCTGGTAAGCAAGCTGCTAAATAATAAATAAGATGGCATTTAATAAGATAAGTAGAAGACTCAGAATTAAGAGAGGTATCCGTAACAAAATTGCAGGTACTCAGGAGAAACCAAGACTCTCTATATTTAAGAGTAATAAAGGAATATACGCTCAAATTATTGATGATAGCAATGGTCATACTTTGACTTCAGCTTCGTCTCTAGAAGAAGGCGCTAAATTGAATATCGGTTCTTGTAAGGAAGTAGGTAAGAAGGTTGCTGAAAAGGCCTCTGCTGCTGGTATTTCACAGGTTGTATTTGATAGAAATGGTTACTTATATCATGGCAAAGTGAAGGCTTTGGCTGAAGGAGCCAGAGAGGGAGGTCTAAAATTTTAAAGCATTATGTCTCAAAGTAATATAAGATCAGTAAAAGCTAGCGAAATAGACCTTAAAGAAAAGGTTGTAGCCATTAAAAGGGTAGCTAAGGTTGTTAAAGGTGGTAGAAGATTTAGTTTTTCTGCTATCGTGGTTGTAGGAGATGGAAATGGTGTAGTAGGTTACGGACTTGGTAAAGCCAATGAGGTGACAGATGCTATCACTAAAGGAATAGATGATGCCAAAAAGAACCTTGTGAAAGTTCCTGTTATTAAGGGAACTGTTCCTCACGAAGCATTAGGTAAATATAGCGGAGGTTTCGTACTTCTTAAGCCGGCTTCTCCAGGTACTGGAGTAATAGCAGGTGGTGCTATGCGTGCTGTATTAGAGAGTGCTGGTGTTCACAATGTACTAGCTAAGTCTAAAGGATCATCAAATCCTCACAACGTGGTAAAAGCAACTTTTGATGCTTTAACTAATATGAGAGATCCTTACACTGTTGCTAAGGACAGAGGAGTAACAATGTCTAAAGTTTTTAACGGATAAGGTTATGTCAAAAGTTAGAATTTCACAAGTAAGAAGCGTTATTGGTAGACCAGAAAGACAAAAGCTTACAATCAAAGCTTTGGGTTTAGGTAAGATCAATAGATCAGTTGAGGTAGAGCTAACACCTCAAATCGATGGTATGGTAAAAAAGGTGAGCCATTTGGTATCCGTAACTGAGATATAATTATGAAACTGAATACATTAAAGCCTGCAGAAGGCTCAGTAAAATCTAAGAAGAGAATAGGTCGCGGACAAGGTTCTGGTAAAGGTGGTACTTCTACTAGAGGACACAAAGGGGCTAAATCTAGATCTGGTTATAAAACTAAGAAGGGTTTTGAAGGAGGACAGATGCCACTTCAAAGACGTGTACCTAAATATGGTTTCACTAGCCCTAATAGAATAGAATATAAAGCTATCAACCTTGATGCTTTGGAGGTATTAATTGCTAAAACTAAAGCTAAGGCTGTTGATATGCAGCTTTTAGTTGATAATGGTTTGGCTGGTAAAAATGATATCGTCAAAATATTAGGTAACGGAGAGTTTAAATCAAAAGTAGAGGTAACAGCTCATGCTTTTTCAGCTAGCGCATCAAAGGCTATAGAAGCAGCAGGGGGTAAAGCGATTCAGCTGTAATTATGAAGAAGTTTTTTACTACTATAAAGAATATTTTTTCGATTGAGGATTTAAGAATCAGAATCCTGAACACTATTGGTTTTCTAATGGTTTTCAGATTAGGTTCATTCATAGTGCTTCCTGGTGTTGATCCAGATGCATTAGGTGGAGGAGCATCTGGTGGAATCTTTGATCTGCTTAATACATTTTTAGGAGGATCTTTTAGTAGAGCTTCAATATTCGCCTTAGGTATTATGCCTTATATATCAGCTTCAATTGTGATACAATTGTTGACTGTGGCAGTGCCTTACTTTCAGAAATTACAAAAAGAAGGAGAGTCTGGTAGAAAGAGACTTACTCAAATTACTAGAGTATTGACTATAGCTATAACTGCGGCACAAGGCGGAAGTTACTTAGCAGTTACTATACCACCAGAAGCAATCATGTATTCGCCTGCATTCTTTCAGGTGGCTTCAATGATTATTCTTGTTTCAGGTACTATGTTCTGCATGTGGCTTGGAGAGAGAATTACTGATAAAGGTATAGGTAATGGTATCTCAATGCTTATTATGATCGGTATCATTTCTAGATTTCCAGGATCCATTGTTGGAGAAGCGGTTTCCAGAGGAATGAGTGGAGCCTTGATGTTCGTGTTAGAAATTGTTGCCTTATTCTTTGTGGTAATGGCCACAGTAATGTTAACGCAGGCTGCTAGAAGAATTCCTATTCAATATGCTAAGCAAGTAATTGGTAATAAGCTTTACGGTGGTAAGAGAGATTATATTCCATTGAAAGTGAATGCATCAGGAGTAATGCCTATCATTTTCGCTCAGGCGTTAATGTTCATACCTTCAATGGTTGCAGGTCTATGGAGAGACAGTGATATTGGAGCTTACATAGGAAGTACTTTCTCTGATCCATATAGCTGGCAGTATAACTTGACGTTTGGTCTTTTGATTTTGATCTTTACGTTCTTTTATACAGCTATAACAGTGAATCCAAATGATATCGCTGATAACTTAAAGAGAAATGGTGGTTTTATTCCAGGTATTAAGCCCGGAAAACAAACTTCTGAATTTATAGATCAGATTTTAACTAAAATAACATTACCAGGATCTATCTTCTTGGCATTGGTTGCGATTCTTCCTGCCTTTGCTGTGAAAGCTGGAGTTAGTCAAAGTTTTGCTCAGTTTTTTGGAGGAACTTCTTTGATTATTATGGTAGGCGTTATATTAGATACTTTGCAACAAATAGAAAGTTATTTGTTGATGAGACATTATGAAGGAATGATGAAGTCCGGAAAAGTAAAAGGACGTTCTCAAACTGCTGCTGCCTAGATTAGTAATGATTCATTATAAGTCTAGAGAACAAGTAGAGTTAATAAAAGAGAGCGCTCAGATACTGGGAAAGGCTCATGGTGAAGTTGCTAAGCATGTTAAACCTGGAGTAAAAACTCAGGAGTTAGACAGAATAGCAGAGGAGTTTATAAGAGACAATGGTGGAGTGCCATCTTTTAAAAACTTTAATGGATTTCCAGCTTCATTGTGCATATCACTTAATGAAAATGTAGTTCACGGTTTCCCTAGTGAATATGAACTAAAAGAAGGTGATATCATTTCTGTTGATTGTGGTGTATTGTTTAAAAATTATCACAGTGATTCAGCTTACACTTACCCTGTAGGTAAAGTTGATGATGAAGTGATGAGTTTATTAAAAGTGACAAAAGAGTCACTATATAAAGGTATTGAGAAGGCTGTTTACGGTAATCGTATCGGTGACTTGGCAAATGCGATTCAAAGTCACGTAGAACAATACGGTTATACGATAGTTAGAGAGTTAGTGGGGCATGGAATCGGAACTGATTTGCATGAAGCACCTGAAGTTCCTAATTATGGGAAATCAGGAAAGGGTCCTAAACTAAATGATGGATTGGTAATAGCAATAGAACCAATGGTGAATTTAGGTACAAGGAACGTAGTGCAGGAAGCAGATGGATGGACGATAAGAACAGCTGACAGAAGACCATCAGCTCATTTTGAGCATACGGTGGCAATATTTAAAGAAGGAACAGAAGTCTTAACGACTCATAAGTATATAGAAGAGAATTTTAAATTTTAATATGGCTAAACAGCAGTCAATTGAACAGGATGGTACAATAACCGAAGCACTTTCAAACGCCATGTTTAGAGTGGAGCTTGAAAATGGACATGAGGTAATTGCTCATATCTCTGGGAAAATGAGAATGAATTATATTAAGATTTTACCGGGTGACAAGGTTAAATTAGAAATGTCACCTTATGATTTATCAAAGGGACGGATTGTTTATCGATATAAATAAAAGACATGAAAGTTAAAGCGTCAGTAAAGAAGCGTAGCGCTGATTGTAAAATAATCAGAAGAAATGGAAAGGTCTACGTTATTAACAAAAAGAATCCTAGGTTTAAACAAAGACAAGGCTAAACTATGGCACGTATTGCAGGAGTAGATATTCCAGATAACAAAAGAGGCGAAATCGCCCTAACCTATATTTTTGGTATAGGAAAAAGTACATCTCAAAGTATTTTGGCTAAGGCCGGAATTGATCCTAATAAAAAGGCTCAAGACTGGACTGATGAAGAGTCTAATGCTATTAGAACTATCATTACTGAGAATCATAAGGTAGAGGGTGTACTGAAGTCAGAAGTTCAGCTTAGTATTAAGAGACTTATGGATATTGGTTGTTACAGAGGTTTGAGACATCGTAAAGGTTTACCGGTACGTGGTCAGCATACTAAGAACAACGCAAGAACCAGAAAAGGAAAGAGAAAGACTGTGGCTAACAAAAAGAAGGCTACTAAATAATAATTAGTGTAACGATGGCACAAAAAAGAAAAGATAAAGCAAAAAAGCGTGTAGTAGCTGTTGAAGCTATTGGACAGGCGCATATTAAGGCTTCGTTCAATAATATTATCATTTCAATGACTAATACAACTGGTCAGGTAATATCTTGGGCATCAGCGGGTAAAATGGGCTTTAAAGGTTCAAAGAAAAATACTCCATATGCTGCTCAAATGGCAGCACAGGACTGTTCTCAAAAGGCGTTTGACCTTGGCTTGAGAAAAGTTGAAGTTTTTGTTAAGGGGCCTGGTGCTGGTCGTGAGTCTGCGATCCGAACCATTCAAAACACTGGTATTGAAGTTACCACTATTAAGGACGTGACGCCACTACCACACAATGGTTGCAGACCTCCAAAAAGACGTAGAGTATAATTTATTTAAAGAAATATTTAAGAAATGGCAAGATACAGAGGTCCGAAAGCGAAGATTGCTAGAAGATTTAATGAGCCAATATTTGGTCCAAGTAAGGCAGTAGCTAAAAAAAGTTACCCTCCTGGCCAACATGGTAGAAGCAGAAGAAGAAAGCAGTCTGAATATGCAATCCAGTTGATGGAGAAGCAAAAGGCTAAGTACACTTACGGTGTATTAGAAAAGCAGTTTGCTAATCTTTTCGACAAAGCATCTAGAAGGTCTGGTATTACTGGTGAGATTTTACTCCAGTTATTAGAGGGCAGATTAGATAATACAGTATTCAGATTGGGAATTGCTCCTACTAGAAGAGCGGCTCGTCAGCTTGTTTTGCACAAACATATCACTGTAAATGGAGAGGTGGCTAACATTCCTTCATATGCGTTGAAAATTGGAGACGTTATAGCAGTTAGAGAGAGATCTAAATCTCTTGAAGCTATTACTGACAGTTTAGCAACAAATGGAGCTAAAAGATTCCCTTGGTTAGAGTGGGATGGTTCTGAATTTTCAGGTAAGTTGGTTGCAGTACCTCAGAGAGATGAGATTCCTGAGAACATCAACGAGCAGCTGATTGTTGAACTTTACTCTAAGTAATCTATAAAATATTTATTAGTCTCGGTCTTGGCCGAGACTATAACATTAAAGCTAATAACAACTATGTCAATTTTAGCATTTCAAATGCCGGATAAAGTCGCGATGGAAAAAGCCGATGACTTTCACGGTTTATTTACTTTCAAACCTTTAGAAAAAGGATACGGTGTTACTATCGGTAATGCTCTTAGAAGAATATTGCTATCTTCTTTAGAAGGATATGCAATCACTGGTATTAAAGTGCCTGGTGTTCTTCATGAGTTTTCTACAATTGAAGGAGTTGTTGAGGATGTTTCTGAAATTATCTTGAATCTTAAAATGGTAAGATTTAAGAAAATCGGAGAATCTTTTGACAACAAGATCACAGTTTCTTTCAAAAATCAGAAAGAGTTTAAAGCTGGCGATATCGCTAAGTTTACTTCTGCTTTTGAAGTGTTGAACCCTGACTTGGTTATCTGTAATCTTGATGAGTCAATTGATTTTGAAATCGAATTGAACATAGATAAAGGAAGAGGATATATTCCTGCGGACGAAAATAAGCCTGCTGATCAAGTTTTTGGATATATTCCTATTGATGCCATTTTCACACCTATCAAGAATGTGAAATACAGTGTTGAAAATACTAGGGTTGAACAAAAAACAGATTACGAGCAATTAGTAATTGATATCGAAACTGATGGTTCTATACACCCAGAAAAAGCTTTAGAAGGTGCAGCACACATTTTGATTCAGCATTTCATGTTGTTCTCTGACAAGTCTATCGAGTTAGAAACTGAAAGAGCTGGTGAAATAGAGCAGGTGGATGAAGAAATGCTACACATGCGTAAGTTGTTGAAAACACAGCTTAATGATCTTGATCTTTCTGTTAGAGCTTACAATTGCTTAAAGGCGGCTGACGTTAAAACTTTAGGTGACTTAGTAAGACTAGAGATATCTGATATGATGAAGTTCAGAAACTTTGGTAAGAAGTCTTTAGCTGAATTAGAGCAGCTAGTACAAGACAAGAATCTTACTTTCGGTATGGACTTATCTAAGTACAAACTTGATGAAGAATAATTGAAATGAGACACGGTAAAAAAAATAATCACTTAGGTAGAACTGCATCACACAGAAGTGCAATGCTTTCTAACATGGCGTCTTCATTGATCACTGAAAAAAGAATTACTACAACTGTTGCTAAGGCTAAAGAACTTAGAAAATTTGTTGAGCCTATTCTTACAAAAGCAAAAGACGATACAACTCACTCTAGAAGGGTAGCTTTCTCTTATCTTAATGATAAGGATTCTGTTAAAATCCTTTTTGATGAGGTTGCAACTAAAATCGCTGACAGACCAGGAGGATATACAAGAATATTGAAAACTGGAAACAGACTAGGAGATAACGCAGATATGTGTATCATCGAGTTGGTTGATTACAATGAATTAATGCTTGGTGAGTCAGATGCTAAGAAGTCTAAGACTAGAAGAAGTAGAAGAGGTGGTAAATCAGCCAGTGCTGAAGCTGCTCCTGCTGCAGAGAAGAAAGAGACTAAAAAAGCTGAACCAAAAGCTGAGGCTGCTGTAGAAGAAGCTGAAGTTGTAGAGGAAGTAGAAGCTAAGACTGAAGAGAAAACTGAAGTTGAGAAAGTAGAAGAGCCTAAGGCTGAGAAAGAAAATAAAGGAGAAGATACTGAAAAGTAATTTTGAGATATCTTAAAAAATAAAAGGGATTAGATTTATATCTAATCCCTTTTTTTATTTTTGCATCAAACTAAAATTCATGAAGTTAAGCTTAAAGCAAAAGGCACATCTATTATTAGAGGATGGTTTCGTACTTGAAGGTACAGCTATCGGAAAGTTAGGTACATCTGGTGGAGAAATATGTTTCAATACTGGCATGACGGGATATCAGGAAATTTATACCGATCCTTCTTATTTCGGACAAATAATTGTAAACACTACCCCACATATAGGTAATTATGGTGTGGTGGATGTTGAACAAGAGTCTGAAACACCCAAAATTAGTGGATTGGTAGTTAATGACTATTCAAATATTCATAGTCGGTATACAGCTGATGAATCTCTTCAACAATACCTGGAGAAGAATAATGTAGTAGGTATAGCCGATGTTGACACCAGAATGCTAGTTAGGCACTTAAGAAGTAAAGGTGCTATGAATGCCATCATTTCATCTGAGCTTTCAGTAGATGAAATGAAAGTAAAACTCAAAGAAGTTCCATCAATGGATGGTTTAGAACTTTCTTCAGTTGTTTGCACGAAGGAGAGAAAGCACTTTGGAGAGCCCGATGCTGAATTTAAGGTTGCAGTACTGGATCTAGGTATAAAGAACAGCATTTTAAAGAATCTCGCTGCTCGCGGTGTTTATTGTGAGATTTTCCCAGCTAAATCTTCATTTGAAGAATTGAAGTCTTTCAATCCTGATGGTTATTTTATATCAAATGGTCCTGGTGATCCAGCAGTTATGGATTATGCTGTGGATACTGTTTCTAAAATGCTAGCCGAGGATAAGCCAATTTTCGGTATTTGTCTGGGGCACCAAATTATAGCTCGTGCTTGTGGTGTTGGTACTTATAAAATGCATCATGGACATCGAGGTTTAAATCATCCAATATTGAATTTACAAACTGGTTTGAGTGAGATTACCTCTCAAAACCATGGCTTTGTGGTCTCTGCTGAAGATGTTGAGAAATCAGACAAAGTAGAAGCTACACATACACACTTGAATGATAAAACTATTGCAGGTATTAAAGTGAAAGGCAAGAAGGCTTTTTCAGTTCAATATCACCCTGAATCATCACCAGGGCCTCACGACAGTAGGTATCTGTTTGATGATTTTATTCAGTTAATTAAAGATTCTAAAAAATAAATTATGAGCTTAATAGAGAGTATATACGCAAGACAAATCCTTGATTCAAGAGGTAATCCTACAATTGAAGTTGATGTAATTACTGAAAATGGTGTGCTAGGAAGAGCTGCTGTGCCTTCAGGTGCATCTACTGGTGAGCACGAAGCTGTAGAACTTAGAGATGAGGATAAGTCTAAATACATGGGTAAAGGTGTATTGAAAGCGGTTGAAAATGTTAATACGGACCTTGCTGATGAGTTAATTGGTTTTTCTGTTTTTGATCAGAAATTAATTGACAAAATTATGATTGAGGCTGACGGTACTCCTAATAAAGCTAAATTTGGTGCAAACGCTATTTTGGGTGTTTCTCTAGCGGTGGCTAAAGCTGCTGCAGCAGAGTTGGAAATGCCTTTGTACCGATACATAGGTGGTACTAATGCGTCAACACTGCCTGTGCCAATGATGAATATTATTAACGGTGGGTCACATTCTGATGCCCCTATTGCATTTCAGGAGTTTATGATTCGCCCTGTAGGTGCTCCTACTTTCAGCGAAGCACTTAGAATGGGTACTGAAGTATTCCATAATCTAAAAGCTATTATTAAAGAAAAAGGATTGAGTACTGCTGTTGGCGATGAAGGTGGATTTGCGCCTAATTTTGCTGGAGGTACTGAAGAGGCGCTAGAAAGCGTACTTAATGCAATAAAGAAGGCTGGTTACGAGCCAGGTAAAGATATTACTATCGCGCTAGATTGTGCTTCATCTGAATTTTACAATGATGGCAAGTATAACTATGCAAAATTTGAAGGTTCTAACGGAGCTGTAAGATCTAAAGAAGAGCAAGTTGACTATTTAGCATCGCTAGTTGATAACTACCCAATTGATTCAATTGAAGATGGTTGTGATGAGAATGACTGGGAAGGTTGGCAGATGCTTACTGCTAAAATTGGTCACAAGTGCCAGTTGGTAGGAGATGATTTGTTTGTGACTAACGTTAAGTTCTTAAAAAGAGGAATTGAAGAAAAAAGTGCGAACTCAATTTTGATTAAAGTAAATCAGATCGGAACATTAACTGAAACTTTAGATGCTATTGAAATGGCGCATAAAGCAGGGTTTACTGCAGTTATTTCACACAGATCTGGAGAGACTGAAGATGCAACTATTGCTGACATTGCAGTGGCAACTAATGCTGGTCAAATAAAGACTGGTTCTGCTTCTCGTTCTGATAGAATGGCTAAGTATAACCAATTGCTAAGGATTGAAGAAGAGCTTGGAGAGACTGCTTTTTTTCCTTCTAATAAGGCCTAAGAGAACATAAATTGAAAAGCCAGATTTTAACAATCTGGTTTTTCTTCTTATATTCACTACATATTTTTTAAACTGAAATTATGAAACTGCCCAAATTCACGCGGAACTTTTATTTTTTGTTCAGTTTCTTTTTTGTCATTTGGATGCTGTTTATTGACACCAATGACTTTTATACCCAATACAAACTCAATCAGAAACGCAAGAACTTAGAAGATCTAAAAGAGTACTATCTAGAGAAAATCTCTGAAGTAAAAGAAGATCGTGATGAGTTGTTTAGTAGTGATGAGCTGCTAGAGAAATATGCGAGAGAGAAGTACCTGATGAAAAAGGAAACCGAAGATTTGTTTATTGTGGTTGAAGAAGAATGAAAAGATTAACCTTATTCTTAACATTTATTATTCCTTCCCTAACCTTCGCACAGGGGTCCGAAGAGATTGAAGGCAATAGTCTAAAAGATAGAATCTATTTTGGAGGAAATCTAGGGCTGCAATTTGGAACCATTACCAATATAGAAGTCTCTCCACTTGTTGGTTATAGACTTACTAATGATTTTTCTGTAGGGGTAGGTATCACTTACATTTACTTCAAAACAAATTATAATAATTATCCCGACTTCGAAACCAATATTTATGGTTACCGCTTATTCGGCAGGTACAGTATCACTGAGCAGTTTTATGCAACTGCCGAATATGAAAACCTGAGTCTTGAGTTCTATAATTTCAATGATGGCTCAATTAGACGAGAATGGGTTCCAGGTGCATTTGTCGGTGGCGGTTATTTTCAACCAATAGGCAGAAATGCAGGCTTTAATATTGCAGTGTTGTACAATGTACTTCATGATGACTTACGATCACCTTACAACAGTCCTTGGGTTTTTAGGATTGGTATAACCGCTGGCTTTTAGAAATCTAATTTGAACTTCTCAGCGAGTTCCTTAAGATCTTTCACCACATTCTCATTCAAAGGAATCCCGTTCTTACTTCTTTCGGCTTCAAATTCTCTTTCAGGATCACCAGGTATTAAAACCTTTTTGCCTTCAACAGCCTTTGTTTCCCTAAATCTACTTATCCAATTGTCCATGTGGCTCTTAAACTCATCGGCAGGCCTCCAAGCGTCTATTCTCATAGCTCCTAGAAAATGACCTAACCCTTCACCAACAGGATTGTCAGACAAGGGTAAGAAGCTGACAAATGGTGGAGCCCAGGGACCATAGTTGGCACCAGAAAATACAGCGGAAAAAATATCTACAATTGACCCAAGTGCATAACCTTTATGACTACCATGTTCTCTATCACCACCTAGGGGTAGCAATGCACCACCTTGTTTTATTTCATTGGCGTTGGTTGATGATGTGCCGTCTTTCTTCTGAACCCAGCCTAAAGGGGCATCCTTATTTTTTCTCTGGAGTATCTCTAGCTTTCCGTTAGCTGCAGTTGTTGTTGCAAGGTCTGCCACAAATGGAGGTTGATTTTTTGTTGGAATTGAAACGGCAATCGGATTTGTACCCAGCATTCTTTCAGTAGCAAAGGTAGGTGCCACTAAAGGACTTGCATTTGTCATTGCAATACCAATCATGTCTTTTTCTAAGCCCATCATGGCATGATAGCCGGCAATACCAAAGTGATTGGAATTCTTCACACTCACCCAGCCGGTACCAACTTCATTGGCTTTTTTCATAGCTATCTCCATTGCTTTTGGCGCTACAACCAGACCCAAACCCGAATCTCCATCAACAACAGCTGTACTTGGAGTTTCATGTACTACTTTGATGTCAGGTGTTGGATTTACCCTGTCATTTTCCCATAGCCTGACGTAGCCAATTAACCTAGCCACACCATGAGAATCTATTCCTCTCAAATCAGCCTGAAGAAGCACTTGCGTAGCTAATTTGGCATCATCATCTGAACAACCGATGCTTTTAAATATTGATTGAGTAAATGTTTTTAACTTTTCTACTGAAAAAACCTGATCCATTATTTCAATTCACCTTTTAACAATTCCGCTAACACACCTTCTTTTAAAGCATGTGTTGAAACTCTTATGTTATCAAACGTATATTTATTAAGTATAAAGTTGAGCAAACTTGATGCAACCACAATCATATCAACCCTTAATTCTATCATGCCGGGGATTTTCATTCTTGACGCTCTATCTTTTTTAATTAGATCATGATGGATTTTGCTAAAAGCATCTAATGTTAGTGGGGTTTCTTTGTCTTCAACTCTTTTTTGTAATCCAGCTTGTAAGCAATAAATATCACTAAGCGTATCAAAAGTACCTGATGACCCAATCAGTTCACTAGGCTGCCACTTGTTTAAAGCTTTAAACAATGGAGTTAATTTATCTTCAAAATATGTATTTAATTCTATTATTTCTGAAGGCAAAATCGGATCAGATTTGTGAAATAGGTCCACTAGTCTTTGTGCCCCAATTTCAAAACTTCTTCGCCACAGGATGTTTTGATGACTTCCAATAATAAATTCTACACTACCACCTCCAATATCCATGACTAATGCAGGGCTAGTCCCAACATTAACAGCAGCATCTACTCCTTTAAATATCAAATCTGCCTCTGCTTCTCCGGGAATTATTTCGATGCTTATACCAGTTCTTTTTTTAATTAGATCGCGAAGTTCAGTGCCATTGGCAGCATTACGAAAAGCGCTTGTGGCAAAAGCATGAACAAACTTGACGCTTTGATTTTTAATTTCTGAGGCAAAGTAATCGAGCGCATTTAAAGCTCTTTCAAAAGCCTCAGGGATAATGATATTGTTATTAATTCCACCCTCACCAATTTTTACAGCTACTTTTTCTTTAAAAAGAATACGGGTTTGATCATTGACAAACTCAACGATTAGTAGATGGAAGGTGTTAGTTCCACAATCAATTATTGCTAATTTTTCGGTCATTGTGGTTAAAATTTTGCGCAATATACCAATTCGATTTTTAAAATTGGTATCAAGCTAAATGCATTCTATTTTATTTATCTTTGACACTTTAGCAACATTTTTAAACATGCCGGATAAGCCAACAAAAAGGGTATATACCCTTCCAACAAAAGAAGAAAAATTTAAGTTACTAGAAGAGAAAAACGAAGAGGCGCTACTTGGTGGTGGAGCGGATAGAATTGCAGCTCAGCACAAAAAGGGTAAGCTCAGCGCAAGAGAAAGGGTTCATCTTTTATTGGATGAAGGTTCTTTTGAGGAGATAGGAAAATTTGTGATGCATCGCTGCAAAGATTTTGGTCTTGATAAACAGTATTATTTAGGTGATGGAGTAGTTACAGGTTACGGAACTGTCAACGGAAGACTTATTTACGTCTTTTCACAAGACTTCACCGTTTTTGGAGGATCACTTTCAGAAACGCACGCGGAAAAGATTGTGAAAATCATGGAATTGGCCATGCAAAATGGGGCACCACTAATTGGATTAAATGATTCAGGCGGAGCCAGAATTCAGGAGGGAGTAGTTTCTCTTGGTGGCTATGCAGATATTTTTTATAGAAATACCTTGGCCTCTGGGGTAATACCTCAAATTTCGGCTATAATGGGACCATGTGCTGGTGGAGCAGTTTACTCACCAGCAATTACAGATTTTATTCTCATGGTTGAAAACACATCTTACATGTTTGTTACCGGACCAAACGTGGTTAAAACGGTAACTCAAGAGAATGTAACCGCTGAAGAATTAGGTGGAGCAAGCACGCATAGCACCAAAAGTGGTGTTACACATTTCTCATGCGCAAATGAAGTTGAGTGTATCAATAACATAAAGGCATTGTTAAGCTACATGCCCCAGAATTGCGAGGAAGATGCTCCGGTTTTAGATTATGAATTGAATGGCGAAGAAAAGGTAGAGTCTTTAAATGATATAATTCCAGATAATCCTAATCAACCATATGACATGAGGGAGGTTATAGAAGGCATTGTAGATGCTGATACCTTCATGGAAGTTCATAAAAATTTCGCTGATAATATTGTTGTAGGATTTGCTCGTATTGGTGGCAGAAGCATTGGGATTGTTGGGAATCAACCAGCTTCTTTGGCCGGAGTACTAGATATTGATGCCAGTACTAAAGGTGCCCGATTTGTAAGATTCTGTGACTGCTTTAATATTCCACTTCTAGTTTTAGAGGATGTTCCAGGATTTTTACCAGGAACAGATCAGGAATGGAATGCGATCATAACAAATGGAGCTAAGTTACTTTATGCTTTTAGCGAAGCAACAGTTCCAAGAATAACGGTAATTACCAGAAAGGCTTACGGGGGAGCATATGATGTAATGAATTCTAAGCACATTGGTGCGGATATGAATTACGCGTGGCCAACCGCAGAAATAGCCGTAATGGGTGCCAAAGGTGCTTCTGAAATTATTTTCAAGAAGGAGATTTCAGAAGCTGAGGATTCAGAGGCCAAGCTTCAGGAGAAGGTAGATGAATACACAGATAAATTTGCAAACCCCTACCGTGCGGCACATAGAGGTTACATTGATGAGGTAATTATGCCTGAAGATACCAGAGCTAAATTGATAAGGGCATTCAAAATGCTTGAAAATAAAGTGGCCACTTTACCTAAAAAGAAACACGGGAATATACCATTGTAATGCAAAAAGTAGCCATAGTTACCGCTGCAAGTCAGGGCATGGGTGAGGCTTGTGCTAGAAAACTGGCTCAGGAAGGTTATCAATTGGCTTTGATGTCTCGGTCGGTAAAAATCAATGACTTGGCCTCAGAATTAAATGGAATTTCAGTTTGTGGAGATGTCACGAACCCTGAAGATTTGTCAAAGCTAGTAGATATTACCTTAGGCAAATATGGTAAGATAGATGCTGTAATTAATAATACCGGTCATCCTGCCAAAGGACCTTTATTAGAGTTGAGCTCTGAAGATTGGCATAGTGCGCTTGATTTAATTTTGTTGAATGTAGCTAACATGGCTAAGCTGGTCACTCCTATAATGAAGAAAAATGATGGAGGAAGCATAGTTAATATTTCAACTTTTGCAGCGTTTGAACCAAACAAGGCGTTTCCAATTTCATCAGTATTACGAGCAGCCCTGGGTAGTTACACCAAGTTGTTTGCTGATGAATACGCTAAGGATAATATTAGAATGAACAATTTACTTCCTGGATTCATTGATAGTTATGATGTGTCTGATGATACTTTAAAGAATATACCAATGGGAAGATCAGGCAAAGTGGAAGAAGTTGCTGTAACAGCCGCTTTTTTACTTTCAGAAGGTGCTGGATATATTACAGGGCAAAACATTAGAGTTGATGGAGGAATAACACGATCAGTATAAAGATATGGATAAACAGAGTAGAGCATTTTTAGATAAGTATTTAAATAATTCATCGCCAACAGGTTTTGAAAAGTCGGGCCAGCAAATTTGGCTTGATTATATAAAACCCTATGTTGACACTCATTTTACGGACACTTACGGCACAGCGGTAGGAGTAATAAATCCTGATGCTAAGTATAAAGTAGTCATAGAGGCTCATGCAGATGAGATCTCGTGGTTCGTTAATTATATTACAGAGGAAGGATATATTTATGTGAGAAGAAATGGTGGCTCTGATCATCAAATTGCCCCCTCTAAAAGAGTCAATATTTATACTAAGAAAGGAATTGTTAAAGGTGTATTTGGCTGGCCAGCAATCCATGTTAGACGAGATAAAACGGAAGAGCAGCCTTCTCTCAAAAATATATTTGTTGATATAGGCTGTAGCTCAAAAGAAGAAGTTGAAAAATTAGGGGTGCACGTTGGCTGTGTCATGACTTTTGATGACGAGCTAATTGACCTTAACAAAAATTTCCTCGTTGGCAGGGCTTTAGATAATAGAATTGGTGGTTATATGATCGCTGAAGTTGCCCGATTGCTCAAGGAGAAAAAGAACAAACTTGATTTCGGTTTGTATGTTGTAAATGCAGTTCAAGAAGAAGTTGGATTGAGAGGGGCTCAGATGATTGCTGAGACTATTTGTCCCAATTTGGCACTCGTGACGGATGTGTGTCATGAAACTACATCGCCAATGTACAATAAAATTGAAAGTGGATATCAAAAAGCAGGTAATGGACCAGTTTTAACTTATGGCCCTGCAGTACATAATAATGTGCTGGATATGATTATTGATGTTGCTGAAAAAAATAAGATTCCTTTTCAAAGAGCAGCTGCGTCAAGGGCTACGGGGACAGATACGGACGCTTTTGCTTATTCAAACAAGGGAGTGGCATCGGCATTAATTAGCCTTCCTTTGAAATATATGCACACCACAGTTGAAACAGTACACAAATCAGATGTTGATAATGTTATAAAACTAATTCATTCGTTTCTATTAGCGCTTCAAAACGGGCACGATTTTAGTTACTTGAAGTAATGGTACGGAGTTATTTCTGTAATTAACTTACATTCAACAGTTTGAGAACACTAGAATGTTTCTAATCATGGTTGTGTTTCGTACTTTTGTTATTACTTCTTTAAAAGTCTAATAGTTATGAAAACCATCAGAACAATTTTTTTACTTAGTATTTGTGCAATTTTTTCATTTAGTAATGCGACAGCCCAAGATCGTCCAGAGCACGAACTGCATGCAATGATGATCTATAATTTCTTGAAATATATCCAGTGGCCAGGAGATAAAAACTCTGGTGAATTTGTTATTGGTGTATTGAGAGATGACAATGTATATAATACTCTAAATACATGGTACGGTAATAAAGAAAGAGGTGGAAAGAAATTTATAATTAAAAGCTTTAATTCTGCAGCTGAGATTTCAAACTGCCAGTTGTTATATGTAGGTTCAGGTGCTAGTAACCAATTCGATGATGTTTTAGCCAAATTGGGATCAGAAGCCACATTAACAGTTTCTAACAGGAGAGGTTTAGGTGAGAAGGGAAGCTGTATCAACTTTAAAGTATTAGACGGACGCTTAAAATTTGAATTGAATCAAGCCGCTATGGACAAAGCTAGCTTAAAGACATCTAGTCAGCTTTCAGCAATGGCAATATTGATATAGAGAAAAGATAATTTAAAGTAAAAGGTCGGCTAATGCCGACCTTTTTTTGTTTAAATTCTTCAGTTGCTATTTAATATAGTAGCTAGTTCATATTTTATCCATTATTTTTATTAAATACCATTTTAACCTTGATGGAAGTAGCTAAGGCAAATATTGAAAGTCTTGCACACTTTAGTGTGGAAAGTGCGCCTATGGCAATTTATTGGGTGACTGAGAATGGAATTATAGCCAATGTTAATGAAGCAGCTTGCCAGATGCTTGGTTATGATAGGTCTGAGTTGATAGGTGCAAAGGTGCCTGATATCAATCCTGAATTTTCGATTAAAAGTTTCCGAGAACATTTTTTAGAACTGATTCAAACAAATAAAATACATTTTGAATCGACCCAGCTGACCAAAGAGGGAAAGGAGATAGAGGTTGAGATTGTTACTAATCTGGTTGAATTCGAAGATCGAAAGTATGCATGTTCCTTCATTACTGATATTGCTGCCAGAAAAAGAATGGAGCATGAAATGCTGGAAAATGAGGAGAGGTGGAAAGTTGGGCTTGAAATATTAAATGAAGGTGTATGGGATTGGGATCTAAGTGCAGAGAAAGTCTTTTTTTCGAGGCAGTTTGCTGAGAATTTGGGATATAAAAAAAATCAGATAATAAACTTCATCAAGATTTGGAATGATATCATCCACCCTGATGATAAGCAGAAGTATAAAATTCGTCTTATTGATCACCTAAAGGGCTTAACTGATCGCTATGAGTCCGAACATCGACTAAAAACCCAAACGGGGGAGTATAGATGGTTTAAGGATAGAGGAATGGTTATTAAAAGAGATGCCAATGGCCGAGCGATAAGAATGATTGGTAGTAGCCTGGATGTAACTGAAAGAATAGATGCGGAAAAAAGCGAAAAGCTTAGTCACCAGGAATTTAAAGAACTTTCTCAGCAGGCTTTAGCCGAGAGTCAAAGCAAATTTCAAAACATTCTTAATTATTCAAATGATGCAATTCTAATACTGGAAGCTGAAAACCAGACTATAGCCGAAGCTAATCCCAAAGCGTCTCAACTTTTCGGAATAGAGAAAAGTGATTTCTCTGGAAGAAAAATATCTGAATTTCTACCAAAGCAGGAATCAGCTATTAATTCTTTTTTAGATCAAGTTATAGCAACTAGAATTGGTCATTCTGAGCAGTTCGTTTTACGCGACTTCAATGGGGAGAATGTAGCTGCTGAGGTTTCAGCGTCTTATCTATCATTAGATAATGAGAAAGGCATTCTTGCTGTAATTCAGCCCGTGTCTGACGAGAAACACATTGAAAGCATTTTGAATCAGATAGTTGAAGAAGCCCTGTCCAAAACGAGGATGGACTTTGTTCCAAACTTTATTGAAAAAACTGCTGCAGTAGTTGGGGTCAGATGTGTGGGTATTTCTCAGGTTGTAGACCAAAATACCAGTGAGTTACAAGTCGTGAGCTTATGGAATAAGGATAAATTTGAAAAACCGTATCGTTACGGAATTAGCGGAGCACCTGTTCAAAAGGTCTTTGAGGACGGTTTGACCTACTTTCGTGATGGCGTGTCCAAATCCTTTCCTAAAGATGTTTTTTTAACTCAAATGAATGCAGAAGGCTATCTGGCTGTTCCCGTTTTTGATTCGTCAAAAAGAATTATTGGCCACTTTTTTATGATTGATGACAAGCCTCTGGAAAGAAAACCATGGGTAGAGTCATTATTGAAAATTGGGGCTAATCGCATGGGGTTGGAAATAGAAAGAAAGAAAGTAGAAGATGAGCTAAAGGAAAGAGTAGAGTTGGAAGGCCTGGTTTCGGAAATTTCTACCCGATTCATAAATACCACATCAAGCAAACTTTCAGAAAGTATTAGCTGGGCACTAAAGGAGATTGGAGAATATGTTAAAGTAGATAGAAGCTACATATTTAAACTTAGTGATGATAAACAATCGGCTTCAACGACAAATGAGTGGGTAAGAAGTGATATCAAATCACTGAAAAAGGAATTTCAATTGGTGAAAAAGGTAGACTACCCCTGGCCATTTGAGTTGCTGGAAAGTAAGAGGCTTTTACTAATTCAAGACATTGATGATACAGGAGAAGACCTTGGAGCTTTTAAAGAGGTATTTCATCAGTATGGTATAAAGTCTATGCTTAACGTGCCTATGGTAGTTCAAAATAAGATTTACGGTTTTCTCGGCTTTGACTCTGAAGAAATAAAAAATTGGTCTATTAATGATATTGTACTGCTGAAGCTTGTCGCTGAAGTTATTGTAAACACTATTGAGAGAGTAACTTTTGAGGAGAGTCTGAAGAAGATGAATGACACCCTTGAGCAAGAAGTTAAAGACAGAACTCAGGAATTATCCAATGCCAATGAGGAACTTGAAAGTGCTTTAAATGAGGTTAAGGACCTTAGAGATAAGCTTGAGGCTGAAAATATTTACCTGAAAGAGGAAATTGAATCAGGCAATAATTTTGAAAATATCATAAGTCAGGATAAGGACTTTAAAAAGGTCTTGTTAGAAATGGAGTATGTGGCTAAGACGACTTCTACCGTTCTTATTTTAGGAGAAACAGGGACAGGGAAGGAAGTTATTTCAAAGGCACTACACAACTTAAGCGACAGAAAAGATAAACCTCTCATAAAGATTAATTGTGCAGCGTTGCCAGCAACATTAATAGAGAGCGAGCTTTTTGGTCATGAAAAGGGAGCTTTTACAGGTGCTGCAAATGTTAAACAAGGAAGATTTGAACTAGCCAGTGGAGGAACTTTATTTTTAGATGAAGTAGGTGAAATGCCAATTGAATTGCAGCCAAAACTACTAAGGGCACTTCAAGAAGGAGAAATAGAGAGGCTGGGAGGTACGAAAACAATAAAGGTAGACGTAAGATTGATTGCAGCTACCAATAAAGATTTAGAAAAAGGGGTAGAAGACGGAACCTTTAGGTCTGACTTATTTTACAGATTGAATGTGTTTCCTATAAACATTCCACCTCTAAGAGATCGAAAGGATGATATTAGGTTATTGGTGAATCATTTTGTTCAGAAATACAATGCTAAGCTTGGCAAGCAGATTAACAAGATACCTCAGAACATCATTAGTCAACTTGAAAAATACAACTGGCCTGGCAACGTCAGGGAGCTCGAAAACATAATAGAACGAGCCGTTATTATTAGTCCTTCTTCCCAACTCAAATTGGGAGATTGGTTCTTGTCTAATGCCAAATCAAGCAGCACAACAAATTCAGATAAATTTGAAAGTCTTGAAAAAACGGAAAAGGCGTATATTACTAAAGTATTGTCTAAAACTAACTGGAAAATTAGCGGACCAGGCGGTGCCGCTGAGATTTTAGACTTGAAACCCACCACACTTGAGAGCCGAATTAAAAAGCTAGGAATTACCAAGCCTTAATTCACGATATTTCGTGAATTCACGATATTTCGTGAATTAATTTCATTTCTGTTAACTTGTGATTTATCGATAAAGCGGCATTTATCAGCTTTAAATGACGTTTTTAGCCTGTATATTATTTTTGGCACTGCATTTGTAATGTGGAGAGCATTGTCCAACTAGTTTATTAAAAACAATTTAAAATGAAAAAATTAATTTCGACTTTCGCTCTTTCAATGTTACTTTTCACATCAATCAATGCTGGAAGTGACAGACCCATTCACGAAATCCACTCTATGATGATTTATAACTTCATCAAATACATCCAGTGGCCAGGTTATGACTCTTCTCAAGACTTTGTTATCGGAGTTATCGGAGAAGATGATGTTTTCAATACCTTAAATACTTGGTATAATGGAAAAGTTAGAGGAGACAAAAAATTCTTAGTTAAGAAATTCAATTCAGCAAATGATATTACAGGTTGCCACATTATATATGTAGGTAAAAAACAAGGTAATGCATTTGATGCAATCAACAGAAAAGTTACAGGTTACCCTACATTAACTATCACTGATACTCCAGGATTAGGAGTTAAAGGTAGCTCAATCAATTTCAAAACGGTAGATGATAAACTTGCTTTTGAATTGAACCAAAAAGCAATTGATAAGGCTAATTTGAAAGTTAGCGGTCAGTTAGCAGCAATGGCTATAATGATATAAGGTATCTTGTTTAGCTATCATCAATCGCAATGATTGAAAATATGACTGAATTTGATCTAATCAAGTTTTCAGCCACAGGAGAAGAAGGAATTGCGTTGAATGAGGAGGAAAAAATGTTCAGATCTATAATTGAAAGATCTAATGACATTATCATAATAACAGGGGGTGATTATCTCATAAAGTATATCACCCCTTCTGTTAAAATGTTGTTAGGCATGGAGCCTGAAGAGGTACAGGGAAAAAGTCTATTTGATTTCATTGATCCTGCAAAGGAAACATCATTAAAGGAATTTGTAAAATCTAATAATGACAGCTTAAAAGATAAACTTACAGAAGTTTGCCTTCAGGCTAAGAAAGGAAAAACTGTCTTTTTTGATGTAACAATATCCAACTTATTGGATCATAACAAAATTGAAGGGCTTGTAATTAACCTTCATGATATCACTGCCAGAAAGCTTGCTGAAGAAAAGCTTCAAAAGGCTAATCACGAGTTAGATCAATTTATCTACAAAACTTCACATGACTTAAGGGCCCCATTACTATCTGCTCTTGGACTAGTGGAGTTGGCAGAAAGAGATCCTGAAAAGGAGAGCCATAATTATCTGCGGATGATTAAAATGAGCCTTAATAAGCTCGATAATTTCATTGAAGATATTAATAGTTTCTATCGTAATGAGAAGCTGGCTATCAGAAATGAAAGGATAAATTTTGATGAAATTGTGAAGGATGAATTGAATCAACTGACCAATTTCTATAATACAGATAATGTTAAGGTCAATTATAACCTTAACAGGATATCAGATTTATACTCTGATTCTGTGAGAATAAGAACAATACTTACTAATGTGATTTCAAACGCATTGAAGTATAGTGATAAAGGTAAAGATGAATCTTTTATCAATATAAACATTCAAGTGACACCAGATGAGTGTTTGATAAAAGTTGAAGATAATGGTATCGGAATCAGGCAGCAATACATGGGCAATATCTTCGATATCTTTTACAGGGCGGATGAGAACGCGAAAGGTTCTGGTTTGGGTTTGTATATAGTAAAAGATACGATTGATAAACTTGGTGGACATGTCCAGGTATTTTCTGAATATGGTAAAGGGACAACCTTTACCATATCCGTACCTAATTTTTTGAATGTGGCTCCCGGTAATTTAAGCCTAGTCACTAAAAGCTAATTTTTTAAATCTTCCTGCGTGTTCTAGATTTGTGCAGATGGGTGCAGGAAGTATTTTTATTGACCAGATGGGATATGAGGTAGGGGTGCCTCATATACCCACGAGGGTCATCTCACTAGTCCCTTCTCAAACAGAACTACTTTACCATTTGGGTCTTCAGGACTCTATTGTGGGAATAACCAAGTTTTGCATACATCCTGATGATGGTGTTAAAGGCAAAACAAAAGTAGGAGGAACAAAACATTTTAATTTTGACATTATAGAAAGCCTCAACCCCGACTTGATTATTGGTAACAAGGAAGAGAACTACCAAGAGGGCATTGAGCAACTGAAAAGGCAATATCCTGTTTGGATGAGCGATATTGATTCGCTAGGCTCATCATTGGATATGATTCAACAGATAGGCGCTATTTTTGGTAAAGAAGATAGAGCTAATATTTTAGCTGATTCGATTCGAGTTAATTTTAATTTGCTCCCAAAATTCAAATCATTGAGTGCTTTATATTTCATCTGGAACAATCCTAAGATGGTTGCAGGTTCAGGCACATTCATCAATGAAATAATGAATCTTGGAGGTTTTGAAAATATGATTTCAGTAGATCGGTACCCAATTCTGAATGATGATGACTTAAAATGCCTGAGTCCTGAAGTTATTTTACTTTCAAGCGAACCATTTCCATTTGCAGAAAAGCATATTGAGCAGTTTGAAGAAATATTTCCTAAGTCTCAGATTCTTATTGTAGACGGAGAAATGTTTTCCTGGTATGGCAGCAGGCTTTTATCAACTCCTGATTATTTAATTCAACTTCGAGAAAGGTTAATTCCAACTTTTTCAAAATCTTCCCAATAGCTAGGGTATGATTTATTCACTACTTCAGGATCTTCAATAGCAATATCCATTAGCATGCATAGTGGTGCAAAAGCCATGGCCATTCTGTGATCTTCATAGGTATCAAAAGTAACTTGTTTTGCAGGAAGCACTGAGCTGGGGGTCAATGTCCAGGTGTTTTCACTTTCACCAAGGACAGCGCCTATTTTATTTAATTCTGTTTGTAGTGCAAGTATTCTGTCTGTTTCTTTTATTCTTAAACTTTCGAGTCCTGTGAAATTACCTTTAATACCTTTAGCAGCACAAATAACGGCTACAGTTTGCGCTAAATCTGGGCAGTCAGTAAAGTCGAAACTAAATTCATTTTGATGATTAATCTTTTTTAAGGTCGCACCTGATTGATTAAAAACTGTTTCTACTCCAAGGCTTGTCATCATTTTAGTCAAGATACTATCACCTTGTAGGGCGGGTAATTTTATGCCTTTAATCTCCACACTTGAGTTGCTACTTAATGCTACCATACTGTACCAATAGCTTGCGGCTGACCAATCTGGTTCTACGCTGTAATTTGCTACTGTATATTTTTGTGGACTAACCTTTACGGTACTACCTTCAAAATTAGCGTTAACCCCATATGATTTCATTACAGCCAGTGTCATTGTAATGTAAGGACGACTTCCAATTTTTCCGGTTAGGTTTAGTTCAAGTCCATTTTTTAATAATGGGGCTATCATCAAAAGTGCAGATATATACTGACTACTTATATCACCAGGTATATCCAACTGTTTCTTTTCACTATCCTTAAAACCATTGAGTTTGATAGGAGGGTAGCCATCTTTCTTTTGGTATTCTATTTCAGCGCCTAGTTCTCTTAGCGCGTTTACAAGAATTCCAATTGGGCGATTCTGCATTCGATCAGAACCGGTTAATATATTCTTCCGATTTGTGACAGACAGATATGCCGTTAAGAATCTCATGGTTGTACCAGCATCTAAGACATCCAAAATATCTTCATCACTAGCCAATAGCCTTATCATCGTCTGGGTATCACGGGCCTCTGAGAGGTTATCTATTGCAGAATTTCCACCGGCCAATGCGTCTATAATAAGAGCTCTGTTAGAAATACTCTTAGATGCAGGTAAGCTTAGTTGAACTTTGTTAAAGTCGGACTGTTTTTTTATAAATATTGTACTATTCACTTATATTTTTTTAGCATCTATGTAAACTATAATGGCTCAAATATCGTATATATATTACGTTGGTACAATTTGTGTTTATAGTTAGCAATAGAAAATTAAAAGATGAAA
>NZ_SMLV01000366.1 GCF_009711525.1 Fulvivirga lutimaris | reverse complement strand
TGACGAACTTCCTCAATTTTTTAATGTTTTCAATGGTTCAATGTCTGTAGTTGGGCCAAGACCGCACATGCTTCGACATACAGAAGAGTATTCAAAAGTTGTGGAGAAATTTATGGTGAGGCACTTTGTAAAACCAGGAATAACTGGCTTAGCACAAGCCAAAGGATATAGAGGAGAGACCAAAACAGTAGTATCGATGAAAAATAGAGTCAAGTTAGATAGGTTTTACATAGAAAACTGGTCTATTTTCTTAGATTTAAAAATAATTCTTCTTACTATATTGAGTTTATTTAAAGGAGATGAAAACGCCTATTAGTCATTATTGAGATACTAAAATATTCGCTATCATCATTAGTTTTTGCATATTTTCTTTATCCTATTCTCATTAAAATACTGGAATGGAAACAGATTTTAGATGCACCTGATAGTCGGAAGATTCATAAAGTTCATACCCCTTCTCTAGGCGGGATACCTATTTTCTTTGGCGTTACTTTTTCACTATTAGTTTGGATGTCATCGGAAGATGCAACCATGAACAAATATCTATTTAGTTCGCTGGCCTTGTTTTTTGTTATAGGCCTTAGAGATGATATTATTCCTATGAAACCTTTCTATAAACTAATAGGTCAATTGGTTCCTATAATTCTGATTATCTTACTTGGCCACGTAAGATTAGAGTCTTTTTATGATATAGGAAATATCAATTTCTCAGCTTCGTTTTCTTTAGTGATCACAATTTTTGTAATAATAGTGATTACTAACTCAATTAATCTTATTGATGGAATTGACGGGTTGGCCGGCTCTCTTTCTTTAACCTCACTACTAGTTTTAGGCTCATGGTTTTATCTAACGAATGATACTGACTTGGCTTTTATCTCCTTCACATTCGTTGGAGCTATTATGGCTTTCTTAGTGTATAACTGGAGCCCTTCTAAAATATTTATGGGAGATACTGGAGCATTGCTAATAGGATTTTTGCTCTCTGCTTTAGTGATCCATTTTATAAACAAAAATTTTGAACTTGACAATAACAGTGCCTTTAAGTTCTCAGCCTCAATCTCAACAGCCATGTGTTTCATTATCGTTCCGCTGACCGATACACTCAGAGTATTTATTATTAGGTTGACAAAATTTAAATCTCCATTAATTGCTGACAATAACCATATTCATCATAGTCTTCTTAGACTTGGTCTAAAACACTCTAGTATCTCGGTTTTATTGGCAGCAATAAACATTCTCTTTATAGTGCTTGCAATCATTTTGAAAGGCTTGAGTGACGTTTTTGTACTTCCTATAGTTTTATCACTTGTAGGGATTTTATTAGGACTGCTTCACTATTATGAATTAAAATCCCAAGCAGAGAAAGCTTGAGTTTAGTAAATTCTCCTTGTTATAGATAAACTCTTCAGGTCCTGTATTTTTCAAAACTTTTCCTCCAGCAGCATTAACAACTGCATGCCCTGCAGCAGTATCCCATTCCATCGTTGGTCCAAAGCGATAATAAACATCAGCCTTACCCTCAGCAACCATGCAAAATTTAAGTGAGCTACCTACTGAAATACTATCTACAACATTATATTGTTTTAAGACTGACTCCTCCTCAACAGAAGGATGGGATTTACTTCTTACTGCTACTCTTTTGGTTTCACTATTATTCACTTTTAGGATTAATTTGCTATTTCCCGAGATTTTAAAAGCTCCAACCTCTTCTATGCCATAATACAACTCATCTAGATATGGTGCAAAAACAAACCCGGCAACCGCCCTCCCATTTTCTATAAGAGCAATGTTTACAGTAAACTCTCCATTTCTATTTATGAACTCCTTTGTGCCATCCAAAGGGTCAACTAACCAATATCTATTATATTCTTTGCGAATTTGGTAGTCTAAATTTTCACCCTCTTCCGAAATTATAGGTACATCAGGATGAAGCTCAATTAGCCCCTTGACTATTACATTATGCGAGGCCTCATCTGCTAATGTTAAGGGTGAATCATCTGATTTAAAGTCAACCACACTTGACTGATTCGGGTCATTATAAATATTCATAATTGCCTCACCAGCTTTTCTAGTAAGCTCAATTATACTATTCTCTTCTAAATGGAACATATTAAAGCTTCATGGTTATTAAAAGGCACCAAACTATCAATATTTTTATTAATTAGTCCAATAACTTGTAGATTTGCAGGCTTATAATTCAAAGGAATGGCTGATAATATATTTCCGATTTTTGATAAATCTCTATCTAGTAATGAAAAGGAATCTGCTCTTAAGCAAAAGGGCTTGGTTGTATGGATGGTAGGGCTATCAGGTTCTGGAAAAAGCACATTGGCTACAGGTTTAGAAAATCGGTTGCATCAGAATGGATTTCATACTATGCTACTTGATGGTGATAACCTAAGATCTGGCATTAATTCAAACCTTGGTTTTGGCGAAGAGGATAGAATTGAAAATATTAGAAGAGCTGCGGAAATTTCTAAACTGTTTGCACTTAATGGCACTGTTACTATATGCTCACTGATAAGCCCTACTGAGAAAATCAGGAATATGGCCTCTGAAATTATTGGTGATAAATATTGTGAGGTGTTTATTAATTGCCCAATTGAAGTTTGTGAAGAAAGAGATGTTAAAGGGTTGTATGCAAAAGCAAGAAGAGGTGAAATAAAGAATTTTACAGGGATAGATTCGCCATTTGAAATACCAAAAAGTCCTTCGGTTGATGTTAAAACAAACGAAATGACTCTTGAGGATTCACTCGATTACTTATTTAGTTCGATAATTAATAAAATTAAAATATAACATGTCTTCACTTAATTTATCTCATTTAGATCAACTTGAATCTGAAGCAATATTTATTTTCAGAGAGGTTGCTGCTCAATTTGAGAAACCTGTCATTTTATTCTCAGGTGGAAAAGACTCCATTACCATGGTTCACTTAGCTAGAAAGGCTTTTTGGCCAGCAAAGGTGCCTTTTCCATTATTACATATTGATACAGGGCATAATTTTCCAGAAGCCTTAGAATTCAGAGATAATTTAGCTGAAAAATATGGAGTGACGCTCGATATTGGCCTGGTTCAAGACTCGATTGACAAAGGTACTGCCAGGGAAGAAAAAGGACTTAACCCAAGCAGAAACTCTCTCCAATCAATTACATTATTAGAAAAGCTAGAAGAGGGTGGTTATGATGCTGCCTTTGGAGGGGGAAGAAGGGATGAAGAAAAAGCCAGAGCAAAAGAAAGATTTTTCTCGCATAGAGATGATTTTGGACAATGGGATCCTAAAAATCAGCGACCGGAATTATGGAACTTATACAATGGTAAAAAAGCCGTTGGGGAATCATTTAGAATATTTCCTATAAGCAACTGGACGGAGATGGATGTTTGGCAATACATCAAGAAGGAAAAAATAGATTTGCCTAGCATCTATTTTTCACACAAACGAAGTGTAGTGAACAGAGGAGGAGTGTGGATCGCAGAATCACCGTACAATACACTGCTAGAAAAAGAGTCTTATGAAGAAAGAGTTATAAGATATCGTACTTTGGGTTGTATGACAATTACTGGAGCGATTGAATCTTCTGCATCTACTTTAGATGATATAATTGAAGAAGTAGCTGCCGCAAGACAAACCGAAAGAGGAAATAGAGCTGATGATAAACGCTCTGAAGCGGCAATGGAAGACAGAAAGAAGCAGGGGTACTTTTAGAATATAGAATTTAAAGATCATGACAGAGAAAAAAGGATATATGGACATGGACCTGCTTCGATTTACTACTGCAGGTAGTGTTGATGATGGAAAAAGTACTTTGATTGGAAGATTAATGTACGATACTAAGTCAATTTTTGAAGATCAAATTGATGCCATAGAAGAATCAAGTAAAAACCGTGGTGATGAGCATGTAAACCTAGCATTACTTACAGATGGACTAAAGGCTGAAAGGGAGCAGGGCATAACCATAGATGTTGCTTACCGTTATTTTGCCACACCTAAAAGAAAGTTCATTATAGCAGATACTCCAGGACACATTCAGTATACCAGAAATATGGTTACTGGTGCCTCAACTGCCAACTTGGCTATCATCCTAATTGATGCAAGAAAAGGAGTAATAGAACAGACTAAAAGGCATTCTTTCATTGCGTCACTCTTACAAATCAAGCATGTCATTGTTTGTATTAACAAAATGGACTTGGTTGATTATTCAGAAGAGGTATTTGAAAATATTAAAAATGAATACCTTGGCTTTGATGCTAAATTAGAGATACCAGATATCAGATTTATCCCTATTTCCGCACTACACGGAGATAATGTAGTTGATAGATCTAAAAATATGGATTGGTACCAAGGACCAAGTCTGCTGTGGACTTTGGAAAATGTACAGATTGCGTCCGATAGAAATTTTATAGATAGTCGCATGCCAGTACAGTGGGTTATCAGGCCCCAGTCAGATAAATATCATGATTTTAGAGGATTTGCTGGTACCATTAATGGTGGCGTTTTTAGAAAAGGTGAAGAAGTTGTAGTGTTACCTTCAGGATTTACATCAAAAATCAAGTCTATTGAGACTATGAATGGTCAACTGAACGAAGCATACGCTCCAATGTCTATTGCGCTTACATTAGAGGATGAAATAGATATCAGCCGTGGTGATATGATTGCTAAACCTAACAATCAGCCAAAATCATCGCAAGATATTGAAATAATGGTTTGTTGGTTAAATACAAACGCCCTAAAACTTGGGTCTAAGTATACTGTTAAACATACAACTAACGAAGCTAAATGCATTATTAAAGATGTTCGCTACAAGGTAAATGTTAATACTTTAGAAAAAATAGAAGGTGTTGATGGACTTGAGGTTAATGATATAGGAAGAATTCAAATTAAAACTGCAAAACCACTGTTTTATGATCCTTATATGAAAAATAGAAATACCGGATCTGTAATTCTAATTGACGAATTTACAAATGAGACAGTTGGAGCTGGAATGATTATATAATATGAACAGTAAAGTAGAGAGTGTTCTAAAGGAAATTGAAAATTTTAAGGCAACTTCAGAAAAGGAGCTAGAAGAGTTTCGCTTAAAATTCATAAGTAAAAAAAGTGTTGTAACAGAGCTTTTTAGCGAGATGAAAAATATTCCAAACGATCAGAAAAAAGCGTTTGGACAACAGCTCAATGAGGTTAAGCAAGCCGCTCAAAATAAATTTAAATCGATCATTGATAACCTAAATTCATCAAGTGAATCAGGCACTCAGGATCATGTAGATTTAACGTTACCTCCAGCTGGTAGAGAAATTGGAAGCCTTCATCCACTGACAATTATTAGGGCTCAGATTATCGAAATTTTTGAAAGAATTGGCTTCAATGTTTCGGATGGTCCTGAGATAGAAGATGACTGGCACAACTTTACAGCACTCAACTTTCCAGAAAATCACCCTGCTAGAGAGATGCAGGATACTTTCTTTATTGAAAGGAACCCTGATATGCTGCTTAGAACTCATACTTCCAATGTTCAGGCAAGGTTGATGAAAAGTGGTACACCACCTTTTAGGTCAATAATGCCTGGCAGAGTATTTAGAAATGAGGCGATTTCTGCAAGAGCCCATTGTGTGTTCCATCAGGTTGAAGGTTTGTATGTTGCAGAAGATGTCAGCTTTGTTGATTTAAAACAGACCATCTATCATTTTGCCAAAGAGATGTTTGGAAAAGAAACGCAAATACGTTTTAGACCTTCATACTTCCCTTTTACTGAGCCAAGTGCAGAAGTTGATATATCATGCCAGATATGCAAGGGAGATGGCTGTCAGCTATGCAAATACACCGGCTGGGTAGAAATAGCAGGTTCAGGCATGGTTGATCCTAATGTTTTAGAAAACTGTGGTATTGATTCTGAAAAGTATACTGGTTTTGCATTTGGTATGGGTCTCGAAAGAATAGCCCAATTAAAATATCAAGTCAATGATCTGCGTTTATATACTGAAAATGATGTTAGATTCTTAAGTCAGTTTAAAACCGGATTGTGATACAAAAAGTTGATGATATAAAGTTGTTAGCAGTAGTTGGTGCCGGGACTATGGGCTTAGGAATTGCCCAACTTTCCGCCATGGTAGGTATCAAAACGTTACTTTTTGATATCGATGAGTCAACACTGAACAAAGCTTATTCTACCATTGTCAAGAATCTTGATAAAGGTATTGAAAAAGGCAAATTAACTGAAGCTGTAAAAACTGAAGCCCTTAAGAAGCTCATTCTTGAAAAAGATATTAAAAATCTCAAAGCAGACTTCATTGTTGAAGCTGTTGTAGAAAAATTAGAAGTTAAACATTCAATTTTTACGCAGCTAGAGGAGATTAACTCTTCAAATACAATATTAGCTACAAATACATCTTCCATTCCTATTACACAGATAGCTGCTCCACTTAAAAGACCGCAAAATCTAGTCGGAATGCATTTTTTTAATCCAGCCCACATTATGAAGTTGGTGGAGGTAATTTCTGGTGCTTCAACTCATGCAGAAGTAGCTAAACTAACAACTGAGCTATCTATAAAACTTGGGAAAGTTCCCGTTTCAGCTGCGGATTCACCAGGGTTTATAGTGAACAGAGTTGCTCGTCACTTTTATGTGGAGAGCCTTAAGGTGGCAGAAGAAGGCGTAGCCAACTTTGAGACTATAGACAAGCTCATGAGGTCATCAGGGTTCAAAATGGGCCCCTTTGAACTTATGGATCTTATCGGTGTAGACACTAATTTTTCTGTTACTAGCTCAATGTTTAACGCATTCCACCAGGATTCAAAATTTAGGCCTAGCAGAATTCAGCAGCAGAAAGTAGATGCAGGACACAATGGTAGAAAAAATGGGAAGGGCTTCTATAATTATGAATAAATTAAGCCATCTTATCTGGATTGCTCTAATATTCATCTGTTCTTGTGATGATAATTTAGGACAAGATCAAATACCCATAGCAGACTTCCAAGATGTTGTCATTAATCTCACCCTCCCAGAATTCGTAGACTTAAACAGAGATGGCACCTCCATTTATATCAATAGAGGTGGATTAAGGGGGTTAATACTATATAGAGAAAATCCTTCAAGCTACATTGCCTTTGAACGAACTTGCTCCTACTTGCCTAATGAGGCTTGTGCCAATGTTGAGGTCCACTCATCTAAGCTCTATATGAGAGACCCCTGCTGTGGGTCAACTTTTAATTTCCCAACAGGTCAACCAACGAGTGGGCCTGCAAGGTATAACCTTAGAATTTACGAAACACGTCTTGATGGGAATGTATTGACAATAACAGATAACATTGCCAATTAAATCAGAGCATCAATAATTTTATCGATGGTCATTCCTTCTGCTTCTGCTTTGAAGTTTCTCACAAGTCTATGGCGCAATGTAGGTTTGGCTACTGCCTGAACATCTTCGATGTCTGGTGAGTACTTTCCATTGAGTAAGGCATTGCACTTAGCCCCTACGACCAAGTATTGTGAAGCTCTAGGTCCTGCACCCCACTCCAAATAGTCATTCGCTACCTGAGATGCTCGCTCAGTATTTGGTCTTGTTTTATGAACCAAATCAACCGCATACTCTACTACATTATCCGCAATAGGCACTTGTCGAACCAAATGTTGAAAATAAACAATCTCCTCACCTGTTAATACTGGCTTAACTTCTACCTGTTCGTCAGTTGTCGTATTCTTTACAATATCAAGCTCCTGCTGATACTCAGGATAGTCAAGCAATACATTAAACATAAACCTATCTAATTGCGCTTCAGGCAATGGATATGTACCCTCTTGCTCAATTGGATTCTGAGTAGCAAGAACAAAGAAAGGCTTCTCCAATGGATAATTATGCCCACCTGTAGTCACAGAATACTCCTGCATTGATTCAAGCAAGGCAGCCTGAGTTTTAGGCGGTGTCCTGTTTATCTCATCAGCTAAAATTATATTGGCAAATACTGGGCCTTTGATAAATTTAAAATTTCTGTCTTTATCCAGAGTTTCTGCACCAATAATGTCAGAAGGCATAAGGTCAGGCGTAAACTGTATTCTATTAAAATTTAAATGAAGTGCTGATGCCATGGTCTTTATCAATAGAGTTTTGGCAAGACCAGGAACACCAACTAATAAACAGTGTCCTTGACAAAACACAGAAGTTAGCAATAGACGAACAACATCATCCTGACCAACTACTACTTTAGATATTTCACCTTTCAAGGTCTTATAAGCCTCAAAAAGTCCATTGGCTGCTTCTACTTCATTACTAAAGTGCTTCATATATCTAAAGGTTTTGTAGTGTTACGCAACAGGCAATATTTGGTTTATCAATTTAAGATTTGACAGTAGTCATATTGCTTGTCGATGCTAATAAAGACATCATTACGCGCTTTATCAAACCACTCAGCTAATATTCTTGATTTCTTTTCGTTGAGTGTCGCTGATTGAATTTTTTGCCAGTCATCATTTAGATTGGCTTGATGAGGCTTTATTTTTGATTTGTAGAATAGTATTCTAACAGCTTCTTTTCCGTCATCTCTTCTGTATGTTATAGGATTACTTATATTACCTACATCCATACTATCAATGGTAAAGAAGATTACGGGATCAAGGTCTTCAACTGACACTCTCTGCCCTCCTGTCTCATCAGTAAAAAATCCACCACTGCCTGCAGTGTATTTGTCATCAGAATAGTCCTTAGCTACTTTCTGAAATGAAATACTGTCATTCAAAACCAAAGTTCTTATACTATCTAATGAGTTTTTTGTTCTCTGAATGTCCTCAGGTCCCGGATCAGGGATTAAAATGATATGTCTTGAGTTATACTCATTCCCCCTTCTTTCTAAGAGCTGAACTATGTGGATTCCAAAATCTGTTTCGAAGGGTTGGCTTATCTCGTTAGGTTTTAGCTTTAATGAATTTGCTTCAAACTCTGGCGCCATAGTTCCTCTTTGAGCAAAACCCAAGTTGCCTCCATATTTTGCACTTGGCCCTTGTGAATATTCCTTGGCCAGCACTTCAAATTTTTCACCAGCAATAATTCTATCGCGAATCTTACTCAACCTAAGTTTAAGCTCGTTTTTACGCTCAGAGCTAATCGTTGGAATTTTAACAATTTGTCCAACCTCAACTTCAGTAGAAAAGTAAGGTAAACTGTCTGACGGGATTTTGTTATAAAATTTTCTAACCTCTGAAGGGGTTACTTTAACATTCTTAATAATTTCATCCTGCATACGCTGAACTACCAATTGTTCCTTGATATCATCTTTAATATCATTTTGTATTTGCTCGATCGTCTTACCATAATATTCCTCCAGCTGCTCTTCTGAACCACCATATTGAGATAAGATCATTTGCATTCTACGATCAAGGTTATTATCAACCTCTTCTTCAGAAACAATCACTGAATCTATTTCAGCTTTCGCAACCATTAGCTTACCACTAATAAGCTGTGCCAGCATTCTACATTTTGCTCCTGTATTTGCCGCATTACCGTTCGCCAAAAAGCTTAAATAGGCCCTTTCCAAATCCGACTTAAGCACGATGTAGTTATCCACCTTGCTTATTATTTGATCAACAACCACCTTTTGATCCTGCCCAAAAGACTGTGTTAGTGAAAATAAAAATATCACTAAAGCCGTGATTATGCTCTTAGTAGATTTCAAATTCTTTGTTTTTAGTTGCTCGCTCATATACATCTTCTTCCAGCTGCTGTGCCAACTGCACCTTTCGCTTGTTAATTATTATATTCTTAATGTCCTCTTTCACAAACTCTAAAGGAGATGTGTTATCCGAAATGCGGTACTCCAAAATCTTCAAAAAATACCTGAATTGAACGTCCGCTGTTTCTATGTATCTATTAGACTGCAAAAATTGCACTTTATTTGGAATTTCAGCCAATGGCGAGTTTTTAATTACTTCATCAAACACCATCCATACCGAATCATTTAACTGATAGGTTGCCGCAAAACTCAACGCATAAGAGTTTAACTCTTCAATATTCTCTTCCCTTGTTGAATTCAAAAGAGTTTTGACCCTATCCATCTTCGGAGCACCGGTAGGAAGTTTAATGAATCTTCCTCGAATAATGTTCTGCTTCAAAATAAAGTTATCTATGTTCTCATTATAGTAGCTTTCTATCTCAGCATCATCAACCTCCATATTCAAATTTTGGTTGATATAATAAGATTGATATTCATAGCCCATCAGGCTGTATCGGTAGTCTAATATCTTTCTTTCAATTTCCGCTTCATCAAACTCGATCCTGGTTGCAGCTTCTCCAATTAATAATTGTTTCCTGATCCAATTGTTAACAAACCGCATAGTTCGCTCTGTACTATCCTCAATTGACATCCCTGAAGTGGCAATCCCCTCAAGATCTTCAGGGTATAAATAGTTTTCGCCTACCCTAGCCACAGGATTAGCCTTAACGGTTTCCTGGGTCGGATCTTCTTTCATCTTTATGAGGTCACATGAAGATGCTACCAACAGTATTATGAATAGATAGACTATGTTATTTCTGAAGTGATTCATAGACATTGTTAAGTACTTCATTGTTCATTGAAACGCTATACTTTTCTTTTAATTTCACCAACCAGTTTTTTTCTAAAACCTCCTGATAATCAGATATAACCGCTCCCTTTGTTTCTTGCAATGTTTTTATTTGAGGTGGTAAAATTTCTTTTATCCAAACCAGATGTGATTTCCCACCAAACTCTAATTTCTGAACGCCAACATTCCATTCTGCCAAGTCAAGTACTTCTTTGACTCCACTCTCAAAAATACCCGATTCTGACTGTAAAATAAGGTTTGAACCAGAATTATACTTCTTATAAAGGCTCTGTTTGGTTAAGTACAAACTATCTTCTGTTTCAATGGCATTAGATATCTCTAGCAATATTTTGTCACTCGCTGAATAAATTGATGCCTTGGCTCTTTCTCCCCACTTATAGTTGTCCTTTCTTGACTCATAAAATGCTTCAAGGCCTACTGTATCTTCAACTGCCCTATTCCAAACCTCCTCTTCCATAAGATTAAAAAGAAGTATCCCTTCACGGTATTCTTTTACAATCATTTTATAATCAAAATACTTGTCGGCAAGGTGATCTTCTTCATAAGCAATGATTTTACTCTTTTGAAAATCATTATAAAGCACATTAGTATAATGATTTAATTCATCCTTTACAGGCTTTTGATTCTCTTCTATATATGTAGCAAACTCGTTAAGAAGATGAGTCTTATCTGCGATCTTGAACAATTCCAGATCATTTTGAGCTGAAGAGATATATTTCCAATTACCCTGAAGCAGAGTGCTATCGGTTATAGAAAGTGCTATTTTTCTATTTTCAGCATTCTCTATAAATCCATTTTCCTTTTTTAGCCTTTTTATAAGCGCTATTTCATTAAGTTGTGCTCTGGAATCTCTGCTAATTCTGGACTTAATACTTGCTTCCATCTGCTCAAAAGACTCAATAGGTTCTCTATTAATCAGCTTAATAATGTGCCACCCATATTGTGTTTTCACCGGGTCAGAAATCTCTCCAGGCTCAACTAATGTAAATGAAGCTTCCTGAAACTCTAAAGGCATTTGACCAACAGAAAAAGCTCTCAGTACGCCATTTGTATTTCTGCTATTAACATCTTCAGAGTAAAGCTTTACAAGTTCAGCCCATTCTACTCCACCCTTTACCTGATCATAAATTTCAAAAATCTTATTTCTTACGGCTGTGGTATCTGACTTTGCTCTGAGCATGATATGAGCAACCTGCACTTTGCCATTGGCTGGCCTTCTGTCTTTAACCTTCACTAAGTGGTATCCAAATTGTGTTCTTGTAGGAGCAGATACTTCTCCCACTTTAGTTTGATATGCTGCAGATTCAAATGGGTAAACCATTTGAAATGATGTAAAGTATCCTAAATCTCCTCCGTTAACTTTAACAGAAGGGTCTTGAGAGTACTGTTTTGCTAAATTTTCAAAGCTTGCACCCTGATCCAATTGGTTCTTAATTTCTCTTATCTTTTTGTAAGCATCCAGCGTATCTTCTTTTGCATTTATGAGTATATGGGAAGCTCTCACTTCATACTTGAATCTGTCATAAGCTTCAGATACAAGACGTTCTGTAACTTTATTCTCAGTCAGATATGGCTTCTTAAGTTGTTCTCTATAACCATTAAATTCATCAACAAAAGCCTTTGATTTATCCATCCCTCTGGACTCAGCCTCTTGAATCTTCAGTTTAAAATTGACATATAAGTCCAGGTATTCTTTAATGTCAGTTTTGGTGAATGCACTGTCATTATTAATGTTGTTCTTGCTATAAACGTATTTAAACTCTTCGGCAGTTACACCCTCCCCATTTACTGTGAATAGTATTTGTTGATGATCTGTCTTTTGATTAACAGAATCAATAACGCTGGTTGACTTGCAGCCTGCAAGAAGTAAAAAAATAAAGAGAAGTTTTCTCAGCATATTCAACACCATTTCCTTAAAAACCCTGCAATTTTAACGATTTTATGCTTAAGAAAGTACGATTGACCCGGTTTAGATCACATCGATCCGTTTTGTGAGACGGCAAATATTTTTCGAGGAGTCATGAATGATTTCGATATCATCCATTATACGTTTTACTAAAATTAATCCAAGACCTCCTTTTCGTTGCTTTTTAATAATGTCTTCAAGTTTTGGCTCTTCATATTGACCAATATCAAATATCTCAGCCTTATCTATGATATCAAAAATGATCCCATCATTATGCTTAACTATAATTTGCAGCTCAATAGAATCCTTGGCATTGCACTGATGTGCATGAATAATAAGATTAGCACACACCTCATCTATAGCTAAAACAAGCGTACTAGCATCAATTTCAGACAAACCATGTTTGTCTAAAATCTCCTTTACAAAACTCCGGATGTCCCGAAGCTTTTCTTTCTTACATGGTACCTTGTAGCTATATTTCATCTTACAATGCCGATTTCGCCTCTTCCTTTTCGCCTCTAATAGTAAGTAATTGATCCAACCCTAAAATTTCGAAGACATTACGCACCTTTTCATTCATGCCAAATAGGACAATATGAATGTCATTCTTCTTAAAATCTTCAATGTAGGACATAAAAACACCCAGCCCTGCCGAAGAAATATATTCCAATGAAGAACAATCTACCAAGAAGGCCTTATTACCACTCTGTATAGCCTCTGCAATGGCATTGTCCAGTTCTATTGAAGAACTGGCGTCTACCTCACCGACTATAGTGATAAGATCATAATTACCTTCCTGTATCCTTTTAACGTCAACCATAACTCTTTTACGTATTGTTATTACTTATGTTATTTATTCAAATGCTACTTAAACTTTATAATTAGTGTGGTATAATCATCATCAATAACCGGAGTACCTGTAAACTTATACAGGTCATCAATTAAGGCATCTTGTATTCCTAGTGCTCCCTTATCTGTCATTTTAGAAACTACCTCTAACATTCTATCATATCCATACTCATCTCCCTTGCTATTTTTCGCCTCGGTTATTCCATCAGTATATAATACTATAATGTCATCAGGGTTATATGTGAACGAATTCAATTGAATATAGTTCTCGAACCCACTGTTTCTTAAAATGCCTAAACCAAGACCTTTGTTTTGAAAAAACTGCCATTCTTTTATTTTAGAATCATAATATAAGGTTGGACAGTGCCCTGCACGCGCGAAATCAACAACCTTCTTCTTTGTATTAATAACAAAGTAGCTAGTAGTAATAAAAGACGCTTTGTCCAGGCACTTACTCAAGGCATTGTTAGCCATTGTTAAAAATGACTTTGGATCCATGCCCACCTGAGCCAGGCTATGGAAAACCCCTTTCATTTGAGACATATGAAAGGCAGCCGAAGTTCCCTTACCAGAAACATCACTAATAATAATGGCGGTTTGATGCTCATCAATTTTTAGAGTATCATAATAATCGCCCCCTACTTCATCTGCTGCTTCAGAAAAAGCTACAAGATTAAAGTCATCATTCTGATCAAGCTCCTTAGGTAATAAGCTACTTTGAACATTCTTAGCAATTTTAAGCTCTTCCTTGTAACGTTCATTTTGAAGTGCCTCAGAAAGCAACCTGAAATTCTCAACTGATATCCCTGCCTGATTGGTGAAGGTATCTATGATTTTGGCATTCTCTTTATTAAAACCATCTGACACATCCTTGAGGAGCGCAAGTGTAGCTTCTTGCTTACCCTTGACATAAATAGGGAAGGCCATCATAGACCTGAAATGAGTCCCCTTGAGTGTTGCCAAGTGTTTACCAAGGTTCTTGGTTCTGTCGCTCCCCTTATCTAGAATGCCTTTAACATCATTAGCAACAAAATGAGCTTTGATCCTTTTTATCTCATCTTCCTGTATATTATGGGTATGAAATAAGGACTTTCCGTCCTCCGCAATTTCCTCAATCCAGGCAGCATCAGCTAATACCGTGCTTATAGAACTCTCTAAAAGAATATCATACACCCTGTCTTCACTCTGCTCAGTTTGTATGGATTGGCTAAGTCTTTGGAAATTAACAACCTCCTCCAATTTCTGCTCGAATACAGATGATGTAGGCAGGTTAAAAAGTATAACGAGCAAAGAAAATAATGAGTAAACAAAAATGAAACTCATTATGGCAATAAGAAATATACTATCTCTAAAGTCCTGAAAAGATGTAGTAACTTCCGAAATATCTACAGCAAAGCCCGTAAGTGTAAATGTAAAATAGCCAAGATAGAACATGGCCAGAGCTATAAGCAAAATACCTTTCCATTTCTGCTTGAAATTCAAGAAAGCCACCCACTTCATATTAGCAGAAAGCACCACTCCTATGAGAACAAGGATTCCTTTATAAACATCCTCGAACCAAGTGAAAGCTGGGATATCAAGAAGGTTATACAATAGACTCAAAAAGAGACCATATTCAAAAATCTTCCAGGTAGCCAGTAAAAACTTTGACTTTTGATAAAGTATCAACCGCTTCCAAACAATAAATGTTGACACAAGAAAGCCTGCCACCAAGCCCAAATTAATCAGATATATAAAATCTAGGAAGATGACATTCTCAGCCAGCTTAGTATTGCCTAAAAGATTTAGTAATAACCTAAAAAGAAGTGAAACTATAGTGGCAACTAGACCGGAAACAAACACCTTCCAGAGCAGGTCGACAAAGTTGATACTTTCTGCCTTTTCAATTCTGTATTTATAATACAGAAATATTGAGATAATAAATACACTCAATAATATTGGAGGAATGTGCGAACCAACACTCGGGGCAACATTACTCGTGCTACTAAATACGATTGATAGATCAGTAAATACCAAACTCACCCACGACAAAATCGCGAGGAGTGTACTTAATCTTATTATGGCTTTTCTACTGATCATTTTTAAATCGCCTTGAAGATAATAAATTCTGTCTTTACAGAACGAAAAAAGCGAGACCAAGGGCCTCGCTTATAAACTTTTTATGATTTATTAACTACCTACTGTAGTTAGGTGCCTCTCTTGTTATAAATATATCGTGTGGGTGACTTTCATTCACTCCTGCAGCAGTTATTTTAACAAAGGTTGCATTACCAAGAGATTCAATGTCATTTGCTCCACAATAGCCCATTCCTGCCTTCAAGCCTCCTACAAGCTGGTATAAGACTTCGGAAACCAGACCTTTGTAAGGCACTCGTCCTACGATTCCTTCTGGCACCAATTTTTTAATATCATCTTCAGCATCCTGGAAGTATCTGTCTTTAGATCCATCTTCCATAGCTTCCAGTGACCCCATACCTCTGTATGATTTAAACTTACGCCCTTCATATATTATCACTTTACCAGGAGCTTCTTCTGTTCCAGCTAACAAAGAGCCAATCATTACACTATTAGCTCCGCCAGCTAGCGCCTTAACAATATCTCCAGAGAATCTGATACCGCCATCAGCTATGACAGGAACACCTGATCCTTTGATAGCTTTTGCTGACTCATAGACTGCTGAAAGCTGAGGTACCCCAACACCAGCAATAATTCTGGTCGTACAAATACTTCCCGGTCCAACTCCTACTTTTACACCATCTGCACCTGCATCAACTAATGCCTTGGCTCCAGCGCCTGTAGCAATGTTTCCTACGATTATTTCGAGGTCGCCATAAGTCTTCTTCACCTCCTTAAGCATGTCTATAACGCCCTTAGAATGACCGTGTGCTGTATCAATACTAATAACATCTACTCCGGCATTTTTAAGAAGCGTGATTCTATCAAGAATATCAGGGGTAACACCTACTGCAGCGCCTACACGCAGTCTTCCATATTCATCCTTGCAAGCAAAAGGTTTGTCGCGCTTTTTCAGAATATCCTTATAGGTGATTAAACCTGTTAATACACCTGATTTATTGATGATAGGAAGTTTTTCAATCTTATGCTGTTGCAGAATTCCCTCTGCCTTTTCGAGGTTAATATCCTCCTCAGCCGTGATCAGGTTATCTTTAGTCATGATATCCTTGATAGGCGTACTCATATCTTTATGAAATCTAAGATCTCTATTGGTGATTATACCAATCAGCTTTCCGCCTTCATCAATAACAGGAATACCTCCAATTTTGTATTCCCTCATTATCTTTTCGGCATCCAATACTTTTGAATCAATATTCAAAGTAATAGGATCGAGGATCATTCCACTTTGTGATCTTTTTACCTTTCTTACCTGGCTAGCCTGCTCTTCTTTAGGCATATTCTTATGAATGAACCCAAGGCCACCCTCAAGTGCCATAGCAATGGCTAGGTCATATTCTGACACCGTATCCATAGCTGCGGATACAAGCGGTATATTCAATCTAATGTTTCTTGTTAATTGTGTTGAAGTGTCGGTATCTCTTGGTAAAACTTCTGAGTAACCAGGTTGAAGAAGCACATCATCATAAGTAAGCGCTTCGAAAAGGAATTTGGATGTATCTAGGGACATAGCAAATAAGCGTTAATGTTATTTGCCGTGCAAACGGCAGTAAACCAACCTATTAAATTAATAATTTAGCAAAAAGAATTTACCTCAAGGATCAATGGGTTAATTTGTTATATTTAAAATAGTATTTACAATTATTGATAAATAAGAAAGTGATGAATCCAAGGTTAATAATATCAGCTGTCTTACTCCTATTAGTTGTTTCTGTTAAAGCACAAATTCAAGAGGGCAAAGCCTCCTATTATGCAGATAAGTTTGAGGGAAAACCAACGGCCAGTGGAGAGAAATATAAACACTCTAAACTTACAGCTGCTCATAAAACCTTACCCTTTGGTACCGTAGTCAGAGTAACCAGCATAAGCAATGGCAAAAGCGTAGAAGTTACCATCAATGACCGTGGCCCCTTCGTAGAAGGCCGAGTTATTGATTTGTCCCGATCTGCCGCTGAAAAAATTGGTTTAATCCATGTTGGAATTGCAGATGTAAAAATTGAAGTCATTGATGCAGGTGACGGCAAAGGTAGTGGCCCAACAAAGCCAATTGGCCATGTTGTAGTAGACGAGAAAGAGTTTTATGAATTTGATGTAGATAGAATTAATCCAAATGGCTTTGGCATACAGATAGGCACCTTTCGTGAGCTTGCCAACCTTGTGCGGTTAGCCGACAATCTTAAATCCTCTTATCAGAAAGAAGTGACCGTTCAGGTCAAACTAATTAACGGAGTTAAAGTGTACACCATTATTGTAGGTGACTTTAAGAATAGAGAAAAAGCCACTGACTTTAAGGTCAAGTTGCAGCAAAGATATCCCGATGCGTTTATTGTAGAGTTTGATAAGATATGAAATTCAAGCTGTTAATATTAGCAGCATTCATTTTCCTATACTCATCAGTAAATGGACAAGATACCCTTGTGTATTTTGATGATTTACTATTTAATTCAGATTTTGAGAAGCAAGCACTGACAAAATTTATTAAGCAAAGTGGCTTTAATTATATGGAAGTTTTTATGGCCATTGATCCTTCCATCAGTACTGAAAAATATAATCGAGCACAATTAGATTATCGCACCAAGTTCAACTCCATTTATACTGAAAAGGTAAAGTCCAAAAAGGCGGATAAAAAGCTAAAGATCATTTATGATGAAATGCATGACGCTTTTCTAACCCAATATAAAGAGCGCATTCTCTTCAACTCCATTTTTGACAATGGTCAATATAATTGTGTATCAGCATCGGCTCTATATAGTATGGCTCTTGAAGAAGCTGAAATACCCTATATAATAAAAGAAAGACCCACCCATGTTTATGTATTAGCTTATCCAAATAACGAACAAATAGTTGTTGAAGCTACTGACCCTGCAGGAGGTTATGTGAAGTTTAACTCTAGTTATAAGCAAGCTTATATAGACCGCATGGCAAAAGCTAAGATGATTAGCGATACAGAAGTCAAATCCAAATCTACTGATCTCCTATTTGATGAATACTATTTTACTGATACTGACATTGACCTAAAGCAGTTGATAGGCATACAATACATCAATGATGCAATATACCGGGTAGACAATAAGGATTTAGAAGGGGCCTACCACCAATTAGAAAAAGCCTGGATGTTTTATCCGGGACCAAAGGTGAATACACTTATGCTGGCCTTGCTGGCCGAACTCATTAATGAGCAAAAATATGAGGAACTCAAATATGTTGGTTATTTGCAGAAATTATCACGTTATAAGGAATACGATATTGATAATGAAGTTATAACAAGTGAGTTTGGAAGAATTATAAATACTCACCTAATTGAAAATGGAGACGCTAATTCCTTAGAGACCTTTTACAATGAATTTGTAAAAGGCATCAACAATGCTGAATTAGAATCTGAAATATCATACCACTATAATTATGAGCAAGGCCGTGCATTATATAATCAAGCTAAGTTTAAAGAAGCACTCGGCTATTTTGAGCAAGCCTACCTAATTAAAACCAATAACCTTGACATCAACAATATTCTGGTTACTACCCTTATCAGAACAATGCAAAACAACTCTAACACTGAGGCTTTAGAGGTGCTTGAGTTGTATAAGTCTAAACATGCGTTATTAATAGAAAATAACTTGTTCAAAAGTGCATTGGTTAATACCTACCTTATTGAAATGGGGAATTCTTATGATTTGAGTGATGAGAAAAAGGGACTTAAATATAAAGGGCTATTTGAAACGTATTATGATCCAGAGTTGACAATAGATAGAAATAATATTGGACGAGCCTACTCTCTTGCGGGTGTTTATTATTTCAGAAAGAATAATAAACCAAAGGCACTGAAAACAATAAATGAAGGCTTAAACATGGCTCCTCATAGTCACGAGCTTCAGATTAGAAAAAGAATGATTCAGTAATTAAAAACCCCTGTTTTCTATCGCCAAATTGTGTTTTGTGTGGGTAATATAAGGATTGCCAAGCGTAGTTGTAATCTCGGCTACAAAATGTAGCTCTTCCATTATAAATGTATTTTCCGGTAAGTTAAACTTCACTTCCAATACACCTGGCTCAGTTAAACTAGTTGAAGGCTCACTTCCCTCGAGACAACCATTTACCCCTAGTTTAGTATTAACAAAGAATTTAATTCTTGAGGTGCCATCAGACGATTTTATCCTCAAAATATAAGTCCCATTTTTAAGTACATTGTCTATTGGCTGAACTGTTAACTTAGGATATTGCTTCTTAAGGCTACCATCTAACAGGAACTCCTTTAAGCCCCTACAAGGCCTGTCATAGTTATAAGGCACCTCTGCCATCAATTTGCCATTCTGGCGATACTTCTTTCTTAAACCATGAATAAGATCATTCTCATATGGCGTGATTTGATATACCTTGCCATTTTCGTAATAAGTAATAGCTTCTCCATTTTTCTTACCATTGGCATACTCTATCTGCTGGTGTAGCTTGCCATCTTTATAATAGTTTTTTGCAGTGCCATTTCGCTTGCCATCTTTATATTCAATCTCCGTCTTCAGGACTTTATTGGCATAGTACTGCTTTACCACACCATCTTTAATTTTCTTCTTAGCTTCCTCCTTGGGCAAGTCATCACAGGCCAATAAAAAGAAGCCAACAAGAACAAATAATCGAGATAAGTTCATTTAAAAATGGAATAAGGTAAACAGTGCTTTATGCTCATAAAAATAGCAAAATAACAATATCTTTGGGCCACATGGATGAATTCTTAAAAGAGAGCTGGCAATACTTATTGAATATTAACTTTCTCGAGGCTATGGGCCTCATTTTTGGATTGCTGGCTGTTTTCTATTTAATAAAAGAAGACATTCTCACCTGGCCAGCTGGCATTATATATGTCTTATTATCTTTTGTTATTTTTTGGCAACAGCAACTTTATGGAGACTTTCTGCTGCACGTATTCTTTCTGCTACTCAACATCTACGGCTGGTACCATTGGAAATACGGACAAGAAAAATATGAATCTAAGGTTCCCATTACCTGGATGAGCTTAAAGAAGAATGTATTTTATATGATCATATCCTCAGTAGGTATTATCTTGTTTGGATACTTCCTGTCCTCTGTACATATCATATTTCCAAACTTAAAGCCCGCCTCTGTTCCTTATTGGGATGCAGCAACAACTTCCCTAAGTGTTATAGGAATGTGGCTGACGGCACGAAAACATATTGAAAACTGGATATACTGGTTTGTTGTAGACGTATTAGCCACAGGCATATACTTCTATAAGGGTATTCATTTTTATGCTCTGCTATATTTTATTTACATTGGGTTGGCAATAGCTGGTTTTATTGAATGGAAGAAAATAATCCGTCAACAACAGGTATAAAGAAGGTGGTTCTGGTAGGACCAGAGTGTACAGGTAAAAGTACGCTTGCTTCTCTATTGGCCAAATATTACAATACGGTTTGGGTTCCGGAATATGCCAGGCATTATATAGACAGGCTCGACAGGCCTTACGAAGAAAAAGACCTGCCATTAATTGCTAAAGGCCAGATAGAACAAGAGGACTCGCTAGCACAACAAGCCAATAAGCTGCTCATTTGTGACACAGACCTAACTGTTATTAAAGTTTGGGGCGAGTATAAGTATGGTGCCTGTTATGATGAAATACTAGAAGAATATCATAAAAGAACTTATGACCTTCATTTGTTGATGGGTATTGACATACCCTGGCACGATGACCCACAACGCGAGAACCCTGAACTGCGTCAATTTTTTTACGACCTTTTTAAAACTGAGCTAATACAACTTAATGCCAACTTCGTTGAAATTTCTGGAGATCATTATGAGCGACAAAAATTGGCTGTAGCTGCAATTGATCAACTAATAATTTAATAATTATTGATTCACAAAAAGATCATTTCTAACACCTGTAGCTTATTCAAAAATTTTCCAATTTCAGGTGCTTAAGTAAAGCTTTATATTGAGCTTTCATATTCTAAGTATATATACCTACAAAAAATACCTTAAAGTAGGTATTTCAATTTTATACTTTTATTCATAAAATCACCCTTTTGTATCAAAACATTACATCGATTATTTTTATTTAAATTGATTTTGAACTAATGTTTAAACAATGTAACTTGAAAATAGTCAAAAATATATTGCTTTAGTTTTTTTTTTGAATTACTTGAACCATATATTTGCGCCTTGCTATATTTGATATAAATAAATATTTATC
>NZ_SMLV01000421.1 GCF_009711525.1 Fulvivirga lutimaris | reverse complement strand
AGGATGAGAGCAGTAGAATTATCATTAATTAAAATCATTTGATAGTTAGCTGTAACAAAAACCAGTTTCAGTCTTCCTATAGTAAATCAATCAAAACAAATGTCAACGGTCAAACTCATTTACAGTTCTCAACCTGAAGCCCAATGAATATAGAGATCACAGGTCTTTCTAAGGTCTACCCTAACGGTTTTGCGGCTATTAAAAACATCAATCTCGAAATAGGTAGTGGTATGTTCGGACTACTAGGACCTAATGGAGCAGGAAAATCCAGCTTCATGAGAATCCTGGTAACAGTTCAAAAGTCTACCTCTGGCACTATTCTTATTGATGGCATGGATATCAATGAGCATCGCCAGAAGATCAGACCATTAATAGGTTATCTCCCTCAGGATTTCACTTTTTTCTCAAAACTGAAAACCTGGGAGTTTCTGGATTATGCAGCGAGTTTATCAACTTCTTTAAAGAAAAAGGAACGCATCAAAAAAGTGGATGAGCTATTAGATCAGGTTGGTCTGCTCGATGTAAGAGAAAGAATGGCCAATAAGCTGTCTGGTGGTATGAAACGGAGATTAGGTATTGCGCAGGCTTTGATCGGTAATCCAAAATTATTGGTAATTGATGAGCCTACTACTGGTCTTGATCCCGAAGAGCGCATCAGGTTTAGAAACATCTTGTCAGACTTAAGCCAGAAGGATGTTACAATTATCCTTTCCACACACATTGTTGGTGATATAAGCAGTACATGTCACAATATGGCTATGTTAAACAAAGGCGAGGTGGCCTTTAAAGGATCACCAGAAGGCATGATAGAGCGAGTACGAGGGCATGTATGGCAGGTGCTTCTTGATGATGAAGAGTTTAATGAGCTGAAGGCGAAATATCCGGTGGTTTCCACCATTCCTACCGAGGGTAAGTGGGAAGTACAGTTGATTGCTAACGATCAGCCACACCCAAGAGCTAAGAATGCTAACCCTAACCTGGAGCATGCCTATGTATATTTTATGGAAAATGAATTAGGAGTATCGCTGGTATGATTTCTATCAAAAACATATTAACCATAGCTAAATACGAATCGAAAGTGCTTTGGAGAAATTGGTTCTTCAGAATAGTTGCCTTGGCAGGTCTATTCTTTGTTACCGTTTTTAATATTGCAGTTTTCTCTGAAGTAGACGACCCTAGGTGGTTTGTGCTGTCCAATAGCTTTATAATGCCGTCAGCGGTAATGGTGATGATCAGCATCCCACAGGTAGCAGCAGTTATATTTCTGGCTACTGGACTTGTTAAAAAAGACAAGAAAATTGACACCAACGAAGTGTTCTTTGTAAGACCAATAACAAACCTGGATTTTGTGCTTGGTAAAGCTTTAGCGCTTTTTAAGCTATTCTTTTTATTGAATTTGGTATTACTGTGTATTCCGGTGATTGTTAATCTCACAAGCCCCTACACTACCTTTAACCCATTAGCCTTTGTAGCTTACCCTTTGTTGATAAGTGTACCAAGTATTGTATTTACAACAGGAATAGCCTTTTTGGTTGTAACACTACTAAAAAATCAACCAATAACTATCGTGCTACTACTGGGTGTAGCAGGTGTACAGCTGATCTACTACTTCGATCAGTTCTCAAATATTCTGGACTTTATGGCTTTCAGGCTATCATTATTAGGCTCAGAGATGACAGGCTTTGCAGATTTTGAATTCGCATTAAGTCAACGACTGTTTTACTTTATTACAGGCATTGGATTACTATTCTTAACTGCGTTTTTTCTTGATCGCTTATCGAGCCACAGAGCTACCAAAATAACAACCGGGCTTCTGGGGGTTGGAGTATTAGGTTTCGCTTCTCTAATTATAGTTAAGCTCTGGAACATGCGCCAGGAGACTATTTCTATACGTCAGGATATGATTACTGTTAATGGTAAGTGGGCTGATATTCCTAATGTAGATATTGTTTCTAATAGTCTTGAATTAGAATTAGTTGACGGTGAGATTATCAGCACCTCAACGCTCATGGTTCAAAACAATACCTCAAAAGCTCTAAATCAGATTTATTTTACACTGAACCCAGAATTGGAAGTAGATGAAGCTAAAGTAAATGGTAAGTCACAACAGGTTGATAGAGAGTTACAGATAGCATCAGTAAAGCAAGGCGTTAACATCCGTCCAGGTCAAAAATCTGAAGTACAGTTAAAATACCATGGGCGAATATCAGAAGCTGCCGCTCACCTGGAAGTGGAACAGGAAAGGTATGAGTCTCCCTACGATTATCTGATGTATTCTCTAAAGAAGAAGTATGCTTTTCTTCAACCTGATTATGTATTGCTGACAAAAGATGTGCTCTGGTACCCAGATACTCAAGTTGGCTATAGCCGAGAGGCCACAACAAAGCAGCGTCAAGCCTTTATCAATTTTGAATTGTCTGTTACCGCTCCTGAAGGACTAACCCCTATCTCGCAGGGTGAATTGACAGTAGAGGGCAACACTTATCATTTTAAACCAGAGTATGATCTGCCTCAAATCTCATTGGTTATTGGTGACTATGTCAAGAAAGAAATTATGGTTGACAGCGTTAATTATGCTGTCTATCACTACCCTAAAAACACCTATTTTGAAACGCAACTTACTGAGTTGTCAGACACATTGAGCTATCTTATCACTGATGTTTCTAATGAATATGAAGATGCCCAAAAGCTCTCCTACCCTTTCAAAAGGATGCTATTTGTAGAAACACCTATCCACTTTATGGCTTATAATAAGATTTATGAAAGCCATCAGGCTTACCTGCAACCAGAAACGGTTTTCTGGCCTGAAGAAGGTGGTAATATCAGACAGTATGACTTTAGAAGACAGCTGCGAGATATGAATCGACAAGCCCGTGAGCAGAATCAGACATTAACAGACAAGCAAAAACAAGCGAATGTATTTAATGATCTGGTAAAGAAAGTGTTGACCAAGCAGATTGGTGAAGGGTGGGTCTTTGATGGCCGTGATGAAGACGAACCTGATTATTCACTATTTCCAAATTATTATACTTACAGCTCAGGTATTGTGAGTAAAGAATGGGATTTACTGAACAGAAGTATTGCCACTTATTTGAGAAATGACAAAGAGAGTGCGTATGACTATTCTAGAAACGTTAACGGTATTTCTTTTACCGAGGAATGTAATGAGTTGATGCGTGAGTCATCATTGACCGAAATTCTAACATCTTCAAAGTTTAATAAGATCAAGAAGTCGGTGTCACTTAAAAGTCAATACCTATTTTCCTACCTCGGTCAGGTAGTTGGTGAAACTGAATTTAAAGAATTCCTATACAACTGGGTAAACAGCCATCAACATCAACTTACAAGTTATGAAGAGTTTAGAAAGGCCATAGTAGAAAGATTTGAACTGGACATCGATCCTATTATTAAGAAAGTATATTTTGATAAATCTCAGCCTGCATTTGAAGTAATGAATGTTCAGAAATATGAAGTGCTCGATGGTGACAGAAAACGCTATCAGGTGCTCATGGACATCAAAAACTCTGGTGAGAATGATGGTGTAGTGGAGATAAAATTCAATACTGGCGAAGATTCTCCTAATGACTACAGACGCAGAGTAAATGAGGAAACAGAAGAAGAAGCACCAGGGCACCTTTCTGTTATAAAACAAGGGCATATTAAGCATATGGGTTTTGTTCTTGATGAGAAACCAAATGAGATAACAGTTAATACCATCATTTCCAGAAACATACCCTCAGTTATCTCAATGTCTATTGGAACAATGACAAAGCGTGAAGGAGGAACACTTTTCGAAGGTGAAAGAATAGTAGAAGCGTTACCAACTTCAAGTCAATATGAGGTGATTGTAGATAATGAAGATCCAGGCTTTACAACCTTCAGCCCTATTGAACCAACTTACCTAAGGGCATACCTTGATGGACGTAGTACTACTGAGAAAAAATATCATGGTAGCTGGTTCCGCTCCTACTCTAAATGGCTGGCCACTACAGGCTCTGATTTTTATGGTAGTGTCATCAGATCGGCTCATTTCACAAGATCTGGCAGTGGCGATAAAACCACAACATGGACACCTGAATTTAAAGAAGAGGGCTTCTATGACATTTATGTGTACATGAAAGGCAAGAATCAGAATGAATATTACGGCCGTGATGGTGATGGCAGACAATTCAACTATCACTACATCATTAATCATGGTGATGGTACAGATAATATAAAATACAACATAACAAATGCAGAGCCGGGCTGGAATTATCTGGGGTCATATTTCTTCAATAAAACTGGCGGAAGTGTCTCATTAACAGATGAATGTGATATGAGAACGGTATATGCAGATGCTATTAAATGGGTTAAGCAATAAAATATTATGAGTCAAAAACAACAAATCAATATGAATCAGAAAAGGTTCTCAAACCATCAAAAGCTGTTCAGGCTTGTGGTGCTCATTGGCTGCTATTGCCTGGTGTCCACGGCTAGTATGGCGCAGCGGAAGCTTACATTGGATGAATCCATAACTATTGCCCAAAGCAGTAGCCTTGATATCAAGAAATCAAAGCTTAACCTCTTTAGTAATCAGAGGAGTCTGGATGCACAACGTGCTGCTATGAAATCGAGGTTTTCTTTAGATGTTACACCATTCGATTATAATAGGACACGTATGTTCAACGACCTGTTTTCTCAGTGGAATACAAATGAGGATTATAACTCCTTTGCCAATTTCTCTGTTAGCCAGCCAATCGCTGCTACTGATGGTACAGTCTCTTTGGTAAATAGATTAGGCTATAGAGACAACTACTCTGAATTTCAGGATTCCAGAACCAAAACATACAGCAATAACTTATACCTTCAGGTAGATCAACCCATTTTTACTTACAACAGGAATAAGCTTCAGTTAAAGGAATTAGAACTGAATTTGGAAAATGCTCAGATAAGCAATTCTTTGCAATTGCTCACACTCGAGCAAAATGTGACCCAGTCGTTCTACACACTTTACCAGCGTCAAAATAGTCTTGAGATTTCATTAGATGAGTATGAGAATCAGCAAGTCAGTTATGAGATTACTAAAAACAAGGTTGACGCTGATCTACTTGCACGTGAAGAGCTATATCAGGCAGAATTGAACCTTTCTACATCTAAATCAACATTAGAGAACAATCAGGTACTATTAAACAACGCTGCTGATGATTTCAAAATGCTGCTGGGTATGGATTTGGATGAGCAAGTTGAAGTGCAGGTAGACATCAACTTCATTACCCGTGATGTGGATCTAAACCAAGCCATTACTCATGGCTTAGAGAACAGAATGGAACTGAGACAACGTGGTATAGCCATTGAGCGCTCCCAGTTTGAACTGCAACGCACCAAAGCTTTAAATGAATTCAAAGGTTCCGTTTCATTGTCTTTAGGTGTATTTGGTGATAATGCCCGTGCTCCGGAGATCTATGAGTCCCCTACTATGAATCCTCGGGTGGCCATTTCATTTAGTATTCCTATTTGGGATTGGGGTGAAAACAAGGCGCGTATGGAAGCTACCAATGCCAATTTAGAGATCAACAGAGTGGACCTTGAAGTTGAAGAAAGGAACATCACCATTGGCATCAGAAAAGTATACAGAAACCTTCAAAACCTTGAAAACCAGATAGAAATAGCTCAACAGAATGTTAAAAATGCGGAGCTTACCTATGATCTTAATTTGGAGAGATACCGAAATGGCGATCTTACCAGTATAGACCTAAACAGGTTTCAAAGTCAGCTATCAGAAAAGAAAAGTGCATTAGCTGATGCCCTGATCAACTACAAAATAGAATTACTAAATCTTAAGATTCTCTCTTTATATGATTTTGAGAATCAGGAACCGGTTATCACTCAAAACAACTACTAATCACCCCAGAATACATAGATTATGCAACGCACAACACATAACCCAAATTCTCAAATCAAACCCTTCACTGACATGAGAAAGAACCTATTCTTTGCTTTAACACTATTGTTATCCATTTCAATTTTTGGATGTGATAGCGAAGAGTCTAATATCGATACAGAAATCAAAATCCCAGTATCAGTAATCAGTATTAAGCCAGAAAGTATCTCCAGGTTTATAGAGACCACAGGAACGGTTTATTCTTCTAAAGAAGGAACTATGAAGTCTGAACTGGGAGGCTTCTACAGGCTTCAGAATAATCCGGCAACTAAAAAGCCATTTGCCCTTGGTGATATGGTAAAAGCCGGACAGGTGATTATCCGAATTGAAGACAAAGAATTTGTTAACAATCTACAACTTGAAGGTAAAAAACTAAATCTCGAGCTAGCTGAGAACAACCTCACGAAGCAAAAGTCTTTGTATGATAAGGGTGGTGTAACACAAACTGAGCTTAAAAATGCTTCAATTGAGTATGTCAATGCAAAGTATTCCTATGAAAATGCAGAGATACAGATAGCCAAAATGGCCGTTCGAGCACCTTTTGATGGTGTGATTGTAGAGCTGCCCTACCATACTGATGGAGTGAGGATAGATCAGAACTTAGATTTATTTAAAGTGATGGAATACAACAACCTTTTGATGGATGTCAAACTTCCAGAGAAACACTTACCTGAAGTTACAATGAATCAGCTTGTGCAGATCACTAACTACAACATCGCTAAAGACACCATTATAGGAAGAATAAGCCAGATCTCTCCTATTGTTAATGCGGACACTAGAACTTTTCAGAGTGTGTTGCAAATAGACAATAACAAGCGATTACTACGTCCAGGCATGTTCATTAAGGCTGCAATCCTATCAGAGAAACGCGATAGCACCATTGTAATCCCTAAAGAAACAATTATTTCACGCCAGGATGGTAAGGTTGTATTTACAGTAGAGAACGGTATTGCTACAGAAAAGAAGATCACCACTGGGCTTGAAAATATGGATGTGATTGAGGTGCTCAGCGGACTTAAAGTCAATGACAGGCTGGTAGTTACAGGATTTGAAACACTAAGAAACAAGTCTAAAGTGAGTGTCATTCAATAGCAGCGTATACTCCCCGGATATATTCCGGGGTCTCATTAACCTGAATGTTCAGCTTAATGATACAGGTGCCGGAACAGGTCCGGCAAAAGAATTCAAAACACAATAACAATAAAATCAATATAGTGTGAAAAAGATTGTATCACTAGCCGTATCTTACCCCATTTCCATCCTTATGATGGTGCTGGCCGTAATTTTACTAGGCTCCATCTCCTTCGGAAAATTAGGTATAGAGCTATTTCCTGACTTAAAGAACCCTACACTCTTCGTAGAGCTGAAAGTGGGCATCAGACCACCTTCTGAAGTAGAAAAGCAATTTATAGAAGACATCGAATCTGTAGCTATCAGACAAAATGGAGCAGTAGAAGTAAGCTCTATTAGCCAAACAGGCTATGGCCGTGTTACTGTTCAGTACGACTGGGGCAAGGACATGGATGAAGCCTTTCTAGATCTTCAGAAAGCGTTATCCAGCTTCTCTTTAAATGATGATATTGATGAATTTGTGATTTCGCAATTTGATCCTAATGCCACTCCTATCATGATATTGGGCATTTTCAATCCCAATTCTGATGATCAGGAAGCTTTACGCAAGGTGGCAGAAAACAACTTCAGAAATGAGCTTATCAGACTTCCGGGTATTGCAGAAGTTAGACTTTCTGGTGATCTGGAGAAGGAAGTAGTATTAGAAACGGATCCTAACCTGTTAGCCGCCTTTGGTCTTACAGTAAATGATCTTGTAGCTAAAATTGAAAACTATAACCGAAATGTCTCTGGAGGTTTTATTGAAGAGTTAGGTAAAAAGTATGTCATCAAAGGATTAGGCATAATAGAAAAACCTGAGGATCTGGAAGAATTAGTAGTCGGTTATACTACCAGACAAAATGCAGCAAGTAATTCCAGTTCAACTACAGCTAGTACATCACAAAGTGCTGATAATCAATCATCAACATCAAATCAGGTTCCTGTATTATTGCGAGAAGTAGCGACACTTAAAATCATGGACAAAGAAGCGAGCAGCATTGTTCGTGTCAACCAGAAAAGAAGTCTGGGGATGTCCATTTATAAAGAAACCAAGTACAACACCGTCAATGCAGTTAATGAATTAACAGATGTGTTGGAGGATCTTAAGAAATCAGTACCAGGCTATGAGTTTGTGGTTATTCAAAATCAGGGACGCTTTATACAAGGTGCAATTGATGAAGTAAAAGAGTCAGGCCTTTATGGTGCCCTGTTCGCCATGATTGTACTCTTTATTTTCTTAAGAAGAATGGGCTCCACACTAATTATTAGTATTGCAATACCTATCTCTATCATTGCTACATTCAACTTAATGTACTTCAATGGACTTACACTTAATGTAATGACATTAGGTGGACTCGCTTTAGGAGCCGGTATGCTGGTTGATAATGCTATTGTGGTTGTAGAAAGCATATTTCGAAAGCGTGAGGAAGGATTAAGTGTTATCGATGCTGCAATTCAAGGTACCAGCGAAGTAAGTGGCGCTATCACTGCTTCTACACTAACCACTATCATAGTATTCTTGCCTATAGTATACCTTCAGGGGCCATCTGGCGAATTATTTAGAGATCAGGCATGGACAGTGGCATTTTCTCTTATTTCTTCATTAGTAGTGGCAATTCTCGTTATTCCGATGTTATTCTCCAGAATATTCAAAAAAGACAAAACAGTTCAGGAAGTACAGCCATTAAAATTCAAAGCTTACAGAGCATTTTTAGATAGAGTGCTTAAGCATAGAATAGCTTTTATCATTAGTTCTTTTATCATGGTATTAGGTGCTTATCAACTGATCGGTATCATAGGTAGTGAATATATGCCTCAATCTGGCACCAGAGCTATTTCGGTAGATCTAAGCCTTACTAATGGTACACCATTATCCAGAACATCAGCTACAGTTGGTCAGGTAGAAAGTCAGCTATTAGAGTTATTTGATGGCCAATTGGACAAAGTGTATTCTCACATCGGTCCGGAGCAAAGCCAGTCTGGCATTGAGAATGAGAATGTTTATGATGAAAACAAGGCTAGCCTCAAACTCATCTTTAGAGAAGATATAGAAATGGATATTGCTAATGTAACTGCAAAGCTCTCCAATTATTTTGAAGGAATTCCAGGTATTGATGCCACCTTCTCAAATGATGAAAGTGCTTTAAATGCGGTATTAGGCGATGAAGAAATGCCATTAGTTGTAGAAATCAGTGGCGCTAGCTTTGACGCGCTCGGCCCTCTCTCAGACTCGGTTATATTAGTCATGGGCAGCAACGAAGATATTTATGAGCCAATGTCTAATTATGAGCAGGGTGTGCCTCAAATACAAGTTGATGTTGATAAATACAGAGCTGGATTACTTAACCTTTCTATTGATGATATTATCAGTCAGATAAAGGATCAGCTGGAAGGTAAAAATGCTGGGACCATTGAACGAGGTGGCGAAATGCAAGACATCCAGATCAAAGTGCCTAAAATTTCGATGGCAGGTCTCGAAAACATGCGGATCAAAAGTGGGACAAGGGAATTTCCATTAGGCGAGGTGGCTAATATCAGTGTTCAATATGCTGCTAATTCTATTTATAGAAAGAATCAAACAAGAATGGTTTCTATCGGTGCTCGTGTGAATCAGGAAAAGGCCTATGACAAGGTAGTAAGGTCGATAGAGGACTCCTTCTCATCACTTTCGGTACCTCCACAATACAAAATTGATGTAGCAGGACAGGAAATTAAGCGCCAGGAGTCTATGGAGAACCTGACATTCTCACTGATCCTTTCAGTGTTATTAGTATATATGGTGCTGGCTTCTCAATTTGAATCGCTGCTTCATCCATTTACCATTTTGCTAACCATTCCATTGGCCGGAGTAGGTGCGCTCCTCTCCTTCTTTATTTTAGGAATGCCGCTTAACATGATGGCTTTTATAGGCATCATTATGCTGACAGGTATTGCCGTAAATGATTCCATTATTCTGGTGGATAGTATTAATAAAAACAAACTCAACGGCATGCCCTTACGGGAAGCTATTCTAGATGCAGGTCAGCGCAGGTTTAGACCGATAATCATGACGAGTTTAACCACAATACTGGCACTCTTACCGCTTACTTTTGGGTTTGGCGAAAGTGCTGCCTTAAGAGCTCCTATGGCCATAGCAGTAATTGGCGGATTGGTAACATCAACATTACTAACGCTGATTATCATTCCTTGCTTCTATGAAAGTATTGAAAACTTTGTAGCATGGTTGAGAGGTAGCAAAACAGAAAAAACTGCAGTTTCTCATGGGTAAGCCGGGACTATTACATACAATCATTAATCGCAAGGTACTGATCTCGATGCTATTCATTGGGTTTTCAGTAATGGGTTATATCTCCTATAACAAGTTGCCGGTTGAGCTTTTTCCTAATGTAGAATTGCCCATTCTTATCGTGCAGGTAGGTTCAACTTCAGAGGTTGATCCTAAATACATGGAGAGTCAGGCCATTGTGCCTTTAGAAAGTGTCATTAGCACTTTGGAAGGGGTTGAAGAGATAACTGCCAATGCTGACAGCCAACAAGGAATGATCTTCATCTCCTTTCAGCAGGGCGTCAATATCAAATACGCTTATCTGAAATTAGAGCAAAAGGTTGGGGCTATTAAATCTCAGCTGACTCCTGAATTTGTCGTCAATATCGTCAAAATTGATACCGAGCAGTTTACCAACACTTTTATGGATTTACAGGTGCTTGGTAGCGGTGGTGTAGATCGAGTGCGTAATGTCACAGATCAGTACATTACAGACCGTCTGAACGATGTTGATGGTGTTGGTGGCGTAGAAGTGTTTGGTGGTCGTCAAAAGACTGTAGAAATCATTATGAATGATGCGGTATGCGAGGCCAATGGCATTACTCCCAATACTATTAGCAATGTGCTGTCACAAAACTCTAATAAAAGCGCATTCGCAGGTCAGGTGGAGCGAGATGGAAGACAGGTATTTGTGAATGTGACCGCAGAGCTCAAAGACATTAAGAACATCCAAAGTCTTGTAGTTTCTGATAAAGGGCCACTCCTGCTCAGCGATGTTGCTGATGTATTCTTCGGAGTGAAAGAGGAGACTTCATTAAGTAGAGTCAATGGAAAAGAAGCTGTCTCTCTCAGATTATCAAAAGATACTCAAGCTAATCTCATAGCCCTTTCAGATAGAACATTAGCCACTATAGAAGCGATTAATAAGGATTTGGAGGCACTTGATGTCGAGATTTTAGTCCAAAGCAATCAGGCTGAGCTAATGACCAAAAATATTGATCAGATTAAGAATCTGGCCATAACAGGAGGCCTGCTAGCCATCTTTGTGCTCTGGGTTTTCCTAAGAAGGCTCAAGTTCATTCTGAGCATTGCACTGGCTATTCCTATTTCGGTTTACACGGCTTTCAATTTCTTCTATGCTGCAGGTATTACCATCAATAGTTTAACACTTATTGGTATGGCGCTGGCCATTGGTATGCTGCTGGATAACAGTGTTGTGGTTATTGAAAACATTTATCGCCATGTGGTGAATAAAAGACCAATCACCGATGCGGTAGTTGATGGCACCAAAGAGGTTATGCGATCTGTTGTTGCTGCTACACTAACAACGGTTACGGTATTCCTGCCATTCATCTTCTCTTCTAATTTTCTGGTGACTTTGATAGGGACACACATTGGTGTTTCGATCATTTCTACACTATTGGTTTCACTTGTAGTAGCGCTTGTTTTGATTCCAATGCTGGCCCATACTGCCATTAGTAAAGATGATCAGCAAAAGGCACCATTAATTAAAAACGCATCAATCCGTCAGCGCATCATCCAGATTTATATGGTGGTATTAAAGTCATGCTTTAGAAGACCAGCTTTCACTGTTATTGGTGGCCTGGTGCTCTTCTTCGTGACCATTGGCTTGAGCTTATTGGTGAGTGTTGCCAGTTTAAATGAGGTGGAAAACACAAATATGAACCTGTTCGTCACCATGCCACAGGGCTCCACTTTAGAGTCGACTGATATTAGAACAAGAAAAATCGAGGAAAAGGTAATGGAAATACCTGTGGTTGAAAATGTAATCAGTCAGATATCTGAAGGTGATGCTGTATTAGGCATCAGCCTGGTAGAAGGTTTTCTGGATTTGGATACCATTTCAGTCGAAGATGTACGTGATAAGCTTAACAGCATAGCTGATGATTTCGAAGATCTCGAAATATCCATGGACGAACCACCACGGCAAAGAGGTGGACAAGGTGGAGCAGCGAGCTCTGCTTCTACTGATTTTGAGCGGATGTTAGGTATTGGAAGTGCTCAGGAAAGAATCATCATCAAAGGACAAGACTTTGAGCTCATGAAGACCATTGCTAATGACATCAATACTTTTGTCAGCAGCCTTCAATCTATTGATCGAAGCACAGTAAATATTAGCCCTGATCGGCCTGAAGCGCATATTTTATTCGATCAGAAACGAATGAGTGCTAATAACATCACACAACAGAATGTTGCTATAGCACTGAATGATTTCCAACCTTCATTTACTTCAGGGTCTAATTTTGTGAGCGGTGGCGAAGAGTATGAAATCACTATTCGAACCAAAAATCAGGTAGAAGAATCTGCTAAGGAAATGAAAGATTTGCGAGAAATGCCAATCACAAGCACAGCAGGTGTCAGCCACAATTTATCTGATGTTGGGTCGGTTATTTATTCTTCCGGAGAAAGCACTATCACTAGATTAAATCAGGAAAAGCGCATTGAAATTACTTATAGTTTTATCGATGAAGTTCAAGGTTCTGAGTCTTTATTGGAAGCTTCAAGAGTTGAAATTGATCAATTGGTAGCTGGTGTTAATATCCCTTCAGGTATGGTGGTAGATGTTATCCATGATGATAATCTGTATGATGAATTCTACTTCCTCATCTTCGCTGCGGTAATCATAATATTTATGATCCTTGCTGCAGTATTTGAGTCATTGTACCTGCCTATAGTGATCATGTTCTCTATCCCATTGGCGGCCATTGGTGCATTTCTTGGATTAACCTTTACAGGAAACTCATTATTAAATGCGAATACCCTCATTGGATTTTTGATCTTACTTGGTGTGGTAGTCAACAATGGCATTATCCTAATCGACTACTCCCGTATTTTAAGAAGACAGGGCTATGATAAGTATAGAGCCCTGATAACCAGTGGTATATCTCGGATAAGACCAATTTTAATCACCTCCATCACTACCATAGTGGCTATGCTGCCTTTGGCATTAGGCGAGGCAGAGTATGTAGTGAGTATTGGGCAGCCATTTGCAGTTACGGTAATGGGCGGACTGGCCTTTGCCACCATTCTTACACTTATCTACATTCCTACTATGAGTGCCGGACTGGAAAGTGTATTGACCTGGTTTAGGAACTTGAAGGCAACAGTTAAGGTAGCTCAGATTGCTTTAATTGTGGTGGTAGGTGCCTTTGTTTATTTACAAATCGAAGGCATGATCTGGCAGATGATCTGGTTCCTTGCAGGCATCATATTGATTCCTGGCGGTACACATTTTATAATGAGCTCATTGCGACAAGCAAATGCTAAAATGGTCGCTCCTGATGAGGTGATGCATATTGAAATTCAGAACCTTACAAAGGTCTATGGCAGAGATAAACGTTGGTTGAGAGAATGGAAGGGCAATAAGCATTTGTATGAAGAGCGTGGTGAAGAGCCAATTTCAGTAAAAAGTATCTTGCAAAACCTGATTTGGCAAGGAGCACTTATTGGCTTCCTGGTATATTTCATCTATTTCTTCTTAGACAAAGCCTTCTGGCAGCTGTTCTTCATGATCTCGTTGCATGCCTTACTACTTACCATGTTTGGTGAAGCAGCGCAGTTAGTTAAGAAAAGACGCAGACTGGTCAATGTCCTTTATCGATTGATTTACTGGGGTTTTCCTGTCGTTAGTTCAATGCACATCTATACAGACATCAATACTAAAGGTCTGGGAGTATTCCTTATCATTCTATGGTTCATCGGACTGTTTTTAGTACGTGTTTCCAGAAAGCTGAAGGCTAACCCTATAAATGTTAATGAGATTACCGGCCGATTTAAAAAGATCAGAAAGCTGTATTATAAGCTGATACTGGCCATTCCTTTTGTAAAGCCAAAGCAGGCACAATTTAAGGCGCTGAAAGGTGTAAGCCTCAATATTGAGCAAGGCATGTTTGGGCTACTAGGACCCAATGGTGCCGGCAAAACGACATTGATGCGTATTCTGTGTGGTATTATGGATCAGAGTTATGGTAAGGTCTGGATCAATGGCCATGATACTAACCTGTACAGAGAAGAGCTGCAGGGGTTGATTGGTTATTTACCACAGGCCTTTGGTACTTATGAAAATATGACCCCTTATCAGTTTCTTGACTATCAGGCCATATTAAGAAAGATAACCAACAAAGAGAAGCGTGAAGCAAGAGTTCAATATGTGCTAAAAGCGGTACATATGGACGAGCATCAGCATAAGAAAATAGGCTCCTTTTCAGGCGGTATGAAGCAGCGAATTGGTATTGCTCAGATTCTATTGCACTTGCCGAAGATTTTAGTGGTTGATGAGCCTACGGCAGGTCTTGATCCATTAGAGCGTATCAGGTTTAGAAACCTATTAGTAGAGCTGAGTCGTGAGCGTATTGTAGTATTCTCCACACATATTATCGAGGATATAGCCAGCAGCTGTAATAACCTGGCAGTATTGATTTCTGGTAATATAGAATACATGGGTAGCCCGACTACCATGGCAGAGCTGGCGCATAATAAAGTGTGGGAGTTCCATTTAACGCCAGATCAGTTTGAAACGGAGAAAGAGAACTATCTGATCGTACATCACATGCGTGAAGGCGATCAGATTAGAGTAAAATGTTTGGCTGATAGCCAACCAAGACCAGATGCTACGCAGGTACGTGCAAATCTGGAGGATGCCTATTTATGGTTAATGAAGAGTAAAAACAAAAAACCGGTTTTAGAACCGGAGGTTGAAGAAATAGTTTAAGCAGTAAAAACGAAGTTAACGTCATTATGAGCACTTTAATAGTAGGTGATTGTCTTTTATAGTTTTGAGATGCTCACATCTTTTATTCCAAATCATGGCCTAAAAGACTCATAATGATGTTGGTTTTTGCGTATTACCTCCCCGGATATATTCCGGGGTCTCAGAGTTAGAGATACCGGAACAGGTCCGGTAAAAATTAAAATAAATTGGCTCTATAGCCATAAATAATAAGATAAAATGAAAAGCTACTTATTGCTATTATACAGGCTCATCACTTACAATGTAAAAGTGATCTTCGCGAACAAATTCGTCTACTTTGTAGTGGCCGCATTCCTGTTCTTTGGGTTCATTATTACCATCACCATATTTGAAGATCCTGATTTCAATGAAGCAGTAATCTATGGTTTTCTCGTCTTCCCAGGACTATTACTGATCTTCTACCCTATGGCCTATGGCATCCAGAATGATGATGACTCCAAAATGTTGGAAACCATTTTTGGTATTCCTAATTACCGCTATAAAGTATGGCTGGTGAGGTTTGTACTTACTTTAGGAGTAGCATCTGCCATTTTATTGGTATTGGGTATTATTGCCAATATCACACTTTACAGGTTCAACATTTTGCCTATGTTGGGCCAGGTGATCTTCCCTATTGCCTTTTTGTCTTCATTGGCCTTTATGCTTTCAACAAAAATCAAGAATGGTAATGGTACCGCCATTGTTATTGTCATTGTTGCGTTCATCTTCTTTGTATTCGCAGAGCCATTAGAATACAGTCCGTATAATGTATTCCTGAACCCTTTCTCAGAACCAAGAGATATGAGTGAGTTCATCTGGCTAACGATAATCTTCAAAAACAGAATTTACCTGATGGTAGGCAGTGCATTAAGCTTACTGTATGGGATGTATAATCTGCAGTTTAGGGAGAAGTTTGTTTAAGTATTTGTTTAAAGATTCATATATTAAAAATGTGTAATTATTGCCGAGGGTATTAATGGCCCAGATGATAAAGTTGAACATCATGTAGGAAAAGGGTATTTTAGGCTATGATATTACGTGTAGTTTTCTGCCTTTTGCTGTTGATGGCATCGTATCCATCGTTAGGTCAATTAAAATTACCATCCCCAATTAGCTCTACTGCCAATAGCTTGGCTATAGCCATGCTCCCCGATTCATCTCTTTTATTATCTAAAACAATAAATGATAAGTATCAAATTGTTAGATATGTTTTTAAAAATCAAGTGTGGACCTTAGAGTCTAATAAGTTATCAGATCTATTGAATGGAATTGTATATGAAGGCAGTCACTTGCATTTCCGTTTTTCCAATGATTACACAAAACTTATCGTGATGCTACATGGTAAGGGTGATCAGCGAATTTATCTCAGCGAGCTAAAAAATAATAACTGGAGTCTGTTTAGGGATATAATTGACCCAGCAGATTATAGTTATTTCAATTTTACTCCAAGTATGTCTTTTGACAATGAAAAACTGTTTCTTTCAGATAATTCAAAACCTGAAAACACTATTTATACTTATAACAATACAGATTCCTTTTCAGGCCTTAAGAAAGATGTACTTAAAGAATTCAAATACATTCAGGACGTAATAGGAGTTGGAGTAAATAGTGTTTTAGTAAATGCTCAGCGAGTTAAAGGCAATCCTTATGGATGGTTTTTTATAAAACAGTTAGAAACAGGAGGATGGTCCGTTCCATATAAGGTCAATGAGTTAGATGGTGCGATATACAAATTTGCCTTATCAGTTACTCCTTTTGATGAATTGATGCTGTTTATCGATTTCGAGAAAGGAGATGTATACTTGACACCAACACCCCCTATTGTTCGTCAGGAATTAACTGCATCTAAAAAGGCAAACCAGAAGATTAGTTCTTCTGATGCAATCAGCCGTACAGCGGATGATAATCAGTTGGTAGAAAAGGGTATTATAAAACCAACAGGAAATTATTATGCGTTGCTTATTGGAAACTCAGATTATGAAGATAACACCCTCGACCTTGATCAACCTGATAAGGATATAAAAGCCCTTAAAAAAGTGCTTACAACACAATATAGCTTTGAAGAGAAAAATGTTGTGCTTTTAGAAAGCGCAGATCGTGAAACGATATTTAAAACCATGTATAAATATAGAACTCAATTAACTTCAAATGACAACTTATTGATCTTCTATGCAGGACATGGTTATTGGGATGAAAGAGTTCAGCAAGGCTATTGGTGGCCAACTGACGCACGTCCAAACAATCCATCTAACTGGTTATCAAACAGCGATCTAAAAGAGCAGATAAAAGCCTTAAATACTGCCCATACGTTGTTAATTTCTGACGCTTGCTTTAGCGGTGGTATTTTCAAAACTCGTGGAAGTACGAATGATATCCGAAGTGCATCGGCAGATATACAGTTACTTTATAGAATGCCTAGTCGTAGAGCTATGACCTCCGGCACAAAAACTACAGTACCAGACAATTCAGTATTTTTTAAATACTTGATTAAATATTTACTAGAAAATGAAGATAAATACCTCTCATCAAGCAATCTGTTTAATAAAGTTAGAAAAAGCGTTTTAAATAATAGTTTAACTGTTCCTCAAGAAGGCGTTATTATGGACACCGGAGATGAAGGTGGAGATTTCATCTTTATAAAAAAGGATTAGGTTCAAAGCCATATCACGAAGAAACGATGGTCTTATACAAACCCTTCAAATAAACTCTGGCTCTCCTAATCATAAAACAACACTGGCGCCATTAGCTTTTTAACTTTAGCTACATTAGTTTTATATAAACACTGAATAATGAAATCAGATTTAGTCAAAAGCCTATTTAAATATATTCTTGAAGCCGCCATAGTGGCGTTTGGTGTTGTTTTAGGGCTTTACCTCTCAGAGCAAAATGCTCAATCTAAAACTAATGAGAACACAAAAGTTGCACTTAATTATATCGTGCAAGAGTTACGTGCTAATCGGGAATTATTAATACAAGCCAAAGAATACCATAAGAAAATTAGTGTAGAATTCGATTCATTATCAAAGACAGCAACTGCAGCTGACCTCGAACAGGTATATTATACCAATGATAAATTTAAACACTTTAAGTTGCCGGGTTGGCAAGGTGTGGGAACTGCAAAAGTTAAGAGCATCATCTATGAAAGTGCCAAATTGAGTGGTGTATTGCAAGAATTGAACATCACAACCATTCAAAACATAGCAGAAGTTTATGAGACACTAGACAGCTATAAAAACCTTAGCAAAACTGCAATGGATGGCTTGTTGAATGTTGGGGCATCTACAAAGGTTGCCGATGTATTTCGTGTTTTTGAGCTGATGAAGTATGATATTCAGAGTTTTGAAGGCTTTTTAATTGAGCATTTGGATGAGAAAGCCGATGAGCTTGAGCGGACATTAGAAACTCAGAGCTATCGGAAATAAATAGAAATTCAATCCCATTTAAAAGGTTCAAAAACACCTTCATGCTCTTCATCATAAAACAACACAGGTGCCATTAGCTTTTTAACTGTGGCTTCTAAATTGGTAAAGTTAGACTGTGGGATGTGGAGGGGTATTTTATAAAGCCTACTATCCTTTTTCTCAAACGGGCAAGCTACTTTTGACTGGTGCAAATAAGGAATGAGTGTAGCATTGCAGCTTAATGCTATCCGCGCGATGTCATAGTCTTCAAAAAGTGCTATTAAGGTTGTATTGATGTTTTCAAAAAACTCTACGGTCTCGGCCAGACGAACCCGTGAGCCAGCCCTTGATTTACCCTTTTTCTTCAAATACTTGATCTGGCTAAAGCCCTGTTTTTTGCGAGTCATATACGCAGAAAATGTAGTGTGGTAAATCATCTGCTTGCCTTCCATCAACACTATTGCAGCATTTCCGGATTCTATACTTAGGTACAGCACAAGGTTGTCAGCATCAATAATCTTAAGGTACTCATCAATCACTAAATGAAGTGGCAATCTTAGGAATCCAATGGCCTCATGGTTCTCATCTTTCAGTTTGATGATATGTCTACCATAATCATACTCATAGCCCGGTATATCCTCCTTAATTAGAGTGAAAATCTCCTTAAATGGAATATGAAATAAGTTGAGCAACTGCTGCTGCATGATCAGCGAACTTAGTGAAATCTTGTTACAAATAAGCGCGATCATCTCGTTGAAAATGACTCACTCTCTCTGGACTCCTTAATATTAGGAGACTTCTCACTACACTGCGTTGCGTATCGAAGTGACGATAATATATTAAAGTTCGTCATATCGATATGTAGTGTAACGAAATGAGATATCTCCCAATCGAGAATGTAATACAATAATGTAGAGACTTCTTACTACACTACGTAGCGAAGGGTAGTTGACACCTATCTCTTATCTCTTCTTCTTGAACTTATCCCCTTTCGTTCTTGGCTTTTTATATTTAGCGGCTAGTTTAACTTTATAAGAACCGCCCATATTCTTCTTTTTATTTTTATCGAGCTTCTCTGCGTCTGCAACTTTAGGGGCAAGTTTCGTATCTCTTCCATATTTACCCTGGTTGACTTTCGGGCGCTCTTCCGGGATCAATTCATGATTTATCTCAACCTCTTCTGGAAAATCAGAAATAGGAATTTCCAGATTCATCAAGGCCTCAATTTCAATTTTGGCTATTACCTCCTTCTCAGAGTAAAAAATTATGGCCTCCCCCTGCTCCGATGCACGGCCAGTTCTACCTATGCGGTGCATATAGTTTTCTGGATAGGCAGGTGTATCAAAATTGATAACATGCGAGACCTTTTCAAGGTCAAGCCCCCGGGCTATAACATCAGTGGCTATTAGAATTCTGATTTTTCCGTTTTCAAATTCTTCAACTGTACTGATCCTGTGATTTTGAGTTTTATTAGAATGAATTATTCCTAATTGAGAACCAAAGTCATCCTCCAGTTTTTGAAAGAGTAAATCAGCCAGTCGCTTGCTTGACAAGAATACAAGTACCTTTTTATAGGTGCTTTTATCTGCTAACAAATGTGTTAATAAATTGACTTTGGTATTGAAATTCTGAACCTGATAGCAACTTTGCTTGATATTATCCAAAGGCGTACCACTAAGCGCGACAGTCACTTGGGTTGGCATGCTAAAGAAATCATTGATGAGTTCATTGACATCATCAGTCATAGTAGCCGAGAACATGATATTCTGTCGTTTGGCAGGCAACAAGTCGAATATATTATTCAGCTGTGACCGAAAACCCATATCCAGCATCACATCAACCTCATCAATAACGAGTTTTTTACAATCTTTCATAGCGACAGATCTTGCCATCATCAAATCAAATAACCGACCTGGTGTAGCGACTATGATATCCTGACCTTCTGCTAATGCTTCTTTTTGCAGCCTGATATTCGACTCACCAAATACGCCCAACACTCTAATATTGATATAGGTAGTAAGTTGTTTTATAGTATCCACCACCTGCGTTACCAGCTCCCGCGTAGGTACTAAAATCAGTACCCTTGGGTTAAGACTGTTTGAGAATTTAAGATCTTGAAGAATGGGTAATAAATAGGCAATTGTTTTACCAGTACCAGTTTGTGAAATACCCACTACGTCCTTACCTGAAGCTATGACTGGAAATGCCTGCTCTTGAATTTCAGTGGCATTGTTAAACCCTAAATCTTCAATTGCATTACGCAATTGTTTATTGATATTTAATTGATCAAAACTCATGGTGCAAAGCTAACGGTTTTGAAATCAATTTAGGATGGAGCAGCATTATCCATACGCTTTATCATGGCAGCAAATGAAGTCTTAAATTATAATAAGGCTTATTTATTCGGTATTTCTTTAACCACACGGAAGGTCATAATTTTAAGTAATCAACTAATTCTATAAGTTTTTCAGAAAAGCATTAACCACCTTCCAGGTAGCATCGGCACTTTCTCCAATGCGCTCATCAACCAGCATAGATGAGCCATGCCTACCATTAGTTGCTTCATAAACCTGATGATGATATGTTTTCGCAAGTTCAAATTGAGATTTAACACTTTCAATTTCCATCTCTCTTGAAGGTCTTAATAGTAATAGAGGTACTTTTAATGAAGGAAAATATTCCTCTGGGCGGCATCCTTCCATTGGCTCACCAGAAGCAGGTGAGAAGGCCAAAACACCTGATATATCCTTGGTCTTTTCATGAGCAAGCTTAATTACTAATGTTGCGCTGTAACTACTACCCCAGATGATTTTCTTACCTGTAAAGCCTGTTTCAAGAATATAGTTTAAAGCCCCTTCAATATCCGCATAAGCATCGCAATAACTGAATCGCTTTAAACCTAAGTCGGCTACTGTTCTGTTATAGCTTCCATACAACTGTCCGCCACTCCTTTGATCTGTAACAAGAACATTATAGCCCTGGCCAATTAGTTTCGGGATTATAGGTTTGTATTCAGCCCTTGCATTTGAACCTCCCTGATGGAAAAGAAGAATGGTAATTGCCTTTTTATCTACTTCATACAGGTCACCATAAATCTTGATGCCATCTGTAGTAATGTAACTGATCTCTTTTGCCATTGGCTCATTTAAAGGACTTTGGCCGAAAATCGAAGCAATAGTAATTAATGCAATAAAGTAATTCATATGTGAAATTATAACTTTGGTTGAATGCTATTAAAGAATACGTGAATTGTGAATGCTCAGATATATATTACCCTAAACAACAGTATTTGATCGTTAGATAACCTGTTGATTCCTACAAATAGGTAGAATAAAAAAAGAGGACAGCTAAATTAAGTTGTCCTCTTCTATAATAAGTTTTCGTGTTTAGTGATTACCAGATTTTTATACGTTCCTCTTCCGGCTTGTAATTCTTATCACCAGGCTGCACATCAAAAGTTTCATAAAATGGCGTGAAATTCATCAACGGACCATTAACTCGCCAAATAGCTGGTGAATGCGAATTAGTGTTGATATAGTTACGCATGAATTCATCACGTACTTTTACACGCCAAATTCTGGCAATAGACATCATGAAACGCTCATCCGGTGTGTAACCTCCAATTCTTGTAGTATCCTGACCTTGCTCTGTCAATTTGAAAGCATCATAAGCAATAGAAATACCTCCATTATCCGCAGTGTTCTCTCCTACTGTCAATGCTCCTTTAACATGCACACTATCGAGTACAGTAAATGTGCTATAGCGATCAATCATTTGCTGCGTCTTGGCTTTGAACTTCTCAAGATCATCTTTAGTCCACCAGTTTTTAACATTGCCATCTTTGTCATACTGACTGCCCCTGTCGTCAAAAGCATGGGTAAGCTCGTGGCCAATCACCATGCCTATGCCTCCATAATTGATGGCATCATCGGCATTGACATCAAAATATGGAAACTGCAATATGCCTGCGGGGAAAACAATTTCGTTTAATGAAGCTCTGTAATAAGCTGTCACTGTTGATGGTGTAGTACTCCATATGTCTTTATCTGGGGCCTTGTTCAATTGATCAGCATCAAAACGGTAATCATTGCGTCTCAATGCTACCACATTTTCAAAGTACTTATCACGATCAATTTTTACATCATACGTTCTCCATACATCAGGATACCCAATCTTTTTGGTAATGGCATAGAGCTTCTCTTTAGCCTTTTGTTTTGTACTGTCGCTCATCCAGTCCAACTGATCCATTCTGGTTTCAAAAGCTTTCTGCAAGTTGTCTACAAGCTCCTTTACCCTTCTTTTGGCCTCTTCATTAAAATACCTTTTAACATATAACTGACCCAAAGCAAAACCCAATTGTCTATCCACCTGCTGTACCATAAGCTGAGCACGTGTTTTTTGATCAGATTGGCCTAACAAAACTTTGGTATATGCAAAAGTGGCATCTTCAAATGGCTTGCTTAAATAATCGGCATAGTTGGCAATAGAACTAGCTTTTAAGTAGGTCTTCCAGTCATCAATAGAAACTGAAGTCAGCATCCTATTAAGCTCATCATAATAAGCAGGCTGACGTACATCCACAGAATCTGCTTCGAGCATAAGTCTTGACAACATTTTAACCCAGCCAATATTAGCTTGATCTTTATTGATATCTGATAGAGCCAGTTTATTATAGTTGGCCTTAATATCTCTTCTTTCTACACGCGTCTTGTGTGATTGTGCCAATTTCTTTTCTATACCATAGACAGTTCCCGCTAGTTTATCAGGATCTTCATGTCCTGTCAATTCCAATAAAGTAGAAAGGTATTCCTTATAGGCCTTTTGGATGGATAAGGTAGATGAATCAGTTTTGAAATAATAATCACGGTCTGGCAAGCCCAACCCAGACTGATTGAAATGCAGGATATTGATTTCACTATTTTTATTATCAGCAGAAATACTCAAACTAATGATTGAATTATTTTGCACCTCAATCTCCTCGGTCACAAAACTCATCAGAGATTGAATATCGCTAATGGCATCTATCCTTTCCAGAGTTGGTTGTATCGGCTCAAATCCTCTCTTATTGATAGCTTCAAGGTCCATGCCCGAAGCATAAAAATCGCCTACTTTTTGTTCAATACTTCCTACTGGGTGGTCACCTGCAGATACATCTTCAAGAATGTTTTCAAGTAAAATTTTTTGAGGAATATTTAGAAAACTGTAAGACCCAACACCTACCTGATCATCAGCAATCACAGCATTGTCATACCATTCTTTATTAACATGCATAAAGAAATTATCACCAGGCTTGATAGAATCATCAATACCATCAAATGCCAGCTTATCATCATCAGGAGCTTCATCAGGGGCTTCCTGTTTAGCGCATGATACACATAATACAATAGAGAGTGAGAGGTAAAGCAGTTTTTTCATAATTACAGTTCTGTTTTAATTAAAGATAGAGGAAAAATGTAGCGTGACCAGACGCTATTACATAACAATGAATTCTGCCGTTTGAATGGAGGCATTACTTATTTGGAAGGTTTTATATAAATTATTAACTTCTACTATTATCAAGTTGAAGTGCAGGTTCCGCACGTGGGTACTATTAGAAGGATGAATTAATTTCTTATTCTGAGTTGGAACTTGCCCTTAAAAGAGGAAATTAATTTCAAATAAAAAGTAATACTATGGCACAATTTAAACCCTTCGCAGATAATGTTAAAGTGTTAGGACAAACGGTAACATCATTGATTGACGCACTAGATAGCGGTAAGGAAGTAAGAGAACAAATCCTGGCAAAACACGGCATATCCAATATTGATCCTGAAAAATGGTACTCACAAGAAGCATGGCTTAAGGCATTTGAAGAGATTTCTAATAAAGTAGGACCAAGTACAATATTTATGATTGGAAAGTCGATTCCTGAGTCTGCTAAATTTCCACCAGAGATTGATTCACTTGAGAAAGGCTTGGGGGCAATAAATATGGCTTACAAAATGAACCACAAAGGTGGGGACATAGGCTATTATAAATTAGTTAGTTTTGATCCAAAGGCAAAAAAGGCTGTAATGGAGTGTAATAATCCATACCCATCTGATTTTGATAGAGGTATTATAACAACAATGGCCAGAAAATTTAGACCAAAAAATTCGTTTAAGCTTGAGGTTAATTTAGACACTTCCAAACCAACTCGATTGAGTGGTGCGGATAGTTGTACTTACAACATTGAATGGTAAAATCTTATGATCAAGGCCCTAAGGGCTAGTTGTGGCCCTTGGTCTTATTATTAATGGAATTAATATACCTATCCTTATACTTTGTCAGCTGCTTAAGTAAAAAATTAGCTTCTTTTTCTTTTAACCCTTTTATCAACCTAAACTTTTTACCAGTTTTTGGTATTACATGAATGTCATAATAAGTGGTAAGAATACTTGGCCCCTCTTCATTTCCTGAACTTTCCATTCTCGAATCAATTTTTATATGCTGGACCTCATTATAGTCAGCAGATATCATTGTCCAACCTGGAATTAGCAACAAACCACGTTTGAATGTAACGGTATTTCTATCTATGACCAGTATTCTTATTCTGTTAAAATAATCTAGCAAGGCTATTACCAAAGCCACCAATATAACCACTGATGCTACTGCAAGTGTTACGCTTTTGTGACTTAAACCTAGCAGCCTCATTATTTCATTTACTAATAAACCGAGAGGCAGTGCCCAGGCTATAAAAGTGCCAACAGTAAATACTTCTCGCCATTTAAACTTCGCATAATCCTTGCAAAGCTCACAAGAGATACGACCATTCATATTTCGCATTGTTGTACTTGTTGACGTCACTGGCAATTCGGTTGTAAATGGCTTTCTATACTTATTCGCATGATACTATTAATTAAGCTCATTTCCAATGAGATTCTGTGCCTCAATAGCTATAACTAGCTAGTCATTTTCACTACTTCTAGCGATTGCCAGTAATCCCAAATCGATTTACGTTTGCTATTATTTATAATTAGTCTAAATAAGTATTTAACAAACATTTAAATCTTACCTATAAAATGAAACAAGTATACCTCATTGTGCTGCTGCTAGCACTAGCAATATCTACTTCAGCCCAAAATCAAGGAACAATAAAAGGTAGAATTATTAATAAGCAAGGTGAAGCTTTGCCCGGCATCAGTGTTGGACTTGAAGGCACCAGCTATGGAGCACCAACTACTGAATCTGGTTATTACAATATCAAAAATGTGCCCACGGGTAACTACAAATTGATAGTGTCAGCTATTGGATTTCAGTCAATTACCAGAAATATTAACATTTCAGGAGCCAAAACAATCACCAGAAACTTTACACTAAGGGAAAAGAGTGAGGAGCTGGATGAGGTGGTGATATCAGGTAAAAGAGAGGAAAACTATACCACAGATGTGTCATCACTTGCTTCAAAAACAGACATTCCACTCAAAGATGTGCCTCAGGCTGTAAGTTATGTTACCAAAGACCTGATTCAGGATCAAAAGGCCTTTTTAATCACTGACTTAGTCAAAAATATTAGTGGCGTTAATCAGGAATCCATTTCTGGAGATTATATGATCAGAGGGTTTGGTGCCAGCAGATACATCATGATTAATGGTGTAAAAGTAAGCAAAGGCTGGATGCCAACACTGATTAGCAATATGGAGCGCATTGAAGTGATTAAAGGGGCTAATTCAGCATTATACGGTTATTCAGATCCGGGTGGGACCATTAATAGAGTTACAAAAAAGCCGTTGGCTGAGTCAATACAAGGTATTAATTTTTCAGTAGGCAGTTACAATACCATCAGAACTGAAGCAGACCTTACCGGACCACTGAATGAAGACAAGACCATTCTTTATAGGTTAAATGTAGCTTATCAGGATGCTGGTTCTTTCAGAGACCTTATGGGCAGAAAAGATGTGTTGCTTGCGCCTTCTGTATCCTTTGTGCCCAATCAAAAAACACGTGTTGATCTCGATGTAATCTACTCTAAGATTCAGGCACGGGTTGACAGAGGTCAACCATTTACTAATGAGACAGATGGTTTGGGAAGGTTAAACTCTACTCCCAATTCGCTCAGCGCTACATATTCTAATAGCTATAATCACGAAGAATCCTTTTCTCTGCTAGGAGCCATAAGTCACAAGTTTACTGATAATGTGCAGTTCAAAACCAGTTTTATTTCTAATCAATACAGTAGAGATTACCTGGAACATAGGACCAATAATGCCTACGGTATCAATGGCACAGGCAATGAAATACCTACAGTCATGCAAATGCGGTTACAAAGAGGTGTAAGCACCAACACTAATTCTAATGTGATGTCTTATTTCAACTTTGGTTTACAAACGGGCCGAGTTAAGCATAACATAGTTGCAGGTTATGACTTTTCACAAGAGCTTACTCCTGTTGGTGGCTGGGATAAGCGATTGGCCGGAGCTTACAGAAATGCTACCAATACCGCTGCTTTGAACTCTTATGACCCAAGTAAGTCAGAACTATATCTGCTTGATAGTGACGGCAGCCCAGTGCCTAACATGCCCTACTTTGACTTGTTGAACCCTGACTATACGCCACAAGATATTGATGACTATTTTACATCTACCAGAAGCAGAGCGGCTAGCAGGTACTATACCAGTGGTGTTTACATTCAGGATCAGATGAAAATGGGAAAACTTCAGCTGCTTATCGGGTTAAGGCAAGAGTTCTATACCGATTTTGAAAATTACAAGGAAGAAGATGTGAAGACTGTGGAACAAACCGCTTTCATCCCAAGAATAGGTGCTGTTTATAGTCTAACACCCAATGTCAATCTTTATGGAACCTATGTTGAAGGCTTCCAGCCCCAAAGTGCAGGTGTTATAGGAGATCCCGCCATTTATGGTGGTCCTTTTGACTCACTGACCAGTAATATGCTTGAGTTTGGTACTAAGACTGAGTGGTTTAACAAAGGACTAACTGTATCAGCCAGCATGTATCAAATTGAGCTAAACAACATCCTTATTAATGCTAATGACCCTGACAATCCTGAGTTGTTAAAACAACGCGGACAGGAAGTATCTAAGGGACTTGAACTGGATATTAATGGTAGAATACTGCCTAATCTTTCTATCACTGCAAACTACTCTTACAATGAAGCACTCATTACAAAAAGTGATGATCCTGATTTAGTAAATACAAGAAAGGAGTATGCACCAATGCAAATGGGTGGCACCTGGATTAAGTACAATTTTGTCAAAGGCTTATTAAATGGAGCAGGTATTGCTCTGGGAAGCAATTTCGTCTCAAAGCAGGAAACAGGATCTAATTTCACCTTGCCAGACTACACCGTTTTTGACGCAGCACTTTTCTACAGTATAGACAATATTAAGCTGTCTTTAAATGTGAATAATTTGACTGACATGTCGTACTGGATTGGTCGAGGAAGAGCTGGAGCAGGCATTTCTGCAAACCCAGGAACACCAAGGAATTTCCTATTCAGCGTAGGATATACTTTCTAATCCAGGCCGCCTCAGATGAAAAAAGTTATCGGTACGCTGCACCTCACGCTCGGACTTTTGTCCGGGCTGGTGGTGTTAATTGTTAGCATTACAGGCTGTATTTATGTATTTGAAGAAGAACTTAAAAGTTGGCTTTACAAAGACAGGATTACTATTGAAGTTCCTATACAGGCCTCAAAAAAGCCACTTACAGAACTTTTTGAAATTGCGCAGCAAGCAGCAGGAAATGATCATCCCATTCAAAGCGTAACTGTACCCACAAAGGCTAATAAAACTTATGAATTTCGTCCTGAACAAATTAGAGACAACACCGCTTACACCCACTTTGGCGAGATTGCTTACTACCATAAGTTTTATCTCAATCCTTATACTGGTGATGTTGTAATGGATGAAAACACTACTTTGGAGTTTTTCTATGTTGTTCTGCGGTTACATAGAAATCTGCTGCTAAACAGAAAAGTTGGCAAAATGACTGTAGGTGTCTCAGTTATCATATTTGTGCTTCTTCTAATTTCAGGCCTAATACTTTGGTGGCCGAAGAATAAAAAAGCTGCCAAGCAGCGCTATGCTTTTCGTTGGAAAACGTCAACAAAATGGAAACGCAAGAACTATGACCTTCATAACATTCTTGGCTTTTACAGCATGATAATACTCTTTATTATCGCCTGCACCGGATTGGTTTTTTCTTACAAGTGGTTTGGTGATGGTGTACAATGGCTCGTCAATGGAGGCTCCCTACCTCCAAAGTCAGAAAGACTATATTCAGATACCACTAAAGTGGCCACACTTCTACCCTTAGATAAAATACTATATTCTGCTAATCAGTTAAATGCTGAGGCCAAGGCTTTCAGTATTAACCTGCCAGATAAAATTACTGATGTGGTAAGCGTCACTGTTCAGAATTCGGAAAAAAGGTATAAACGGGAGCGGCATCTCTTTGATCAGCATACTGGTCAATTGTTAAATACTGCGAGCTTTGATGACAAAACAACAGGAGAAAAGCTTAGAGCCATGAATTATGACATTCATGTTGGAAATATTCTTGGCCTTCCCGGTAAGATACTGGCCTTTATTGCATCACTCATATCAGCCAGCTTACCTATAACCGGATTTATGATTTGTATTGGCAGAAAGAAAATGAGAAAATTAAAAACAGTAAGTTGAAAGTTAGAAAAGTTCAATACTCTATTTAGCAATTCTTAAAACTCAGCCAAAATTGGTGTTTTAACGCATGAGACTGCGTGATTCTACGTATGTCCATTTTCTTTTGAATTGGATACATTGCCAATTAGTTAATAAGTAGATTCATTCAGACGATAAATGTAGCATTGCAGCCCATGTTAAGAAAGAAGATATTACTAGTTGAAAATGATGGCTTAAGTAATGACGCCCTTCTTGTAGACTTGGGTTATGATGTATTGACAGCATCATCAGGTGAAGAAGCCATTAAATTGGCGCAACTGATGGGAAACATCAATTTAGTATTAATGGATACTAAGCTTGGTAGTGGCATAGATGGTATCACCGCAGCAAAAGAGATTTTGTCTAAAAAAGATATTCCAATTGTCTTCATCACTTCACAGACCAACAAAGACTTTGTCAATCGCGTAAAACAGGTTTCTCGTTACGGCTTTATTCCAAAAGGGTCTGGTGAGTTCGTTATACAATCGACTATTGAAATGGCCTTTGAACTCTATGAGTCCAATTTAAAATTGCTGGCAGCTGGGGAGAGAAATCAGAAATTATTGAATCATCTTGCTGTTGGTGTGGTCGTACATGCCGCTGACACATCTATTATAGCGAATAATAATCGCGCCTCGGAGCTGCTTGGTCTGGACGATGATCAAATGCGAGGCAAGAAAGCTGTCGATCCTTTCTGGAAGTTTGTTGATAAAGACGGCAATATCCTTGCCTATGAAAACTATCCGGTAAATCAAATCATAAATACAGGTGAACCAATGATAAACCAGACATTTGGTGTCATACATCAGGAAGATCATGAAATCACATGGCTTGAAGTAAATGGTGTTCCTAATAGGAAGAATCATAATCTGGTTGAGGTCATTATAAGCTTTTTGGATGTAACCGATCGGATAAACCTTATTAAGGCATTAAAGGAAAGTGAGAGCAGGTACAAACATCTATTTGATAATAACCCGCAGGCAATGTGGATTTGTGATGCTGATGAATTTACTTTCCTGGAAGTAAATGAAGCTGCCATTAGAAAATATGGTTATTCACAAGATGAATTCATGAGAATGTCTGTCAGCGATATACTTCCAAAAAACGATCGGGATAAATTAATAAACCCACACTACCAATACACTGGTACTGAAGCGCAGGAATGGGATCATCAAAAGAAAAACGGTGAAATCATGAACGTTGAGGTTAAATCACATCCTATTGATCATGAAGATAGAAATGCCAGGCTAACATTGGTGAATGACATAACTGTTTTAAAGAACAAAGAGAAACTAATTCGGGAATCAGAGCAATTTGCCTATGGTAGTTTAAATGCATTACAATCACAAATAGCCATTTTAGATGAGAAAGGAGTTATACTTTCTGTAAATGAAGCCTGGAAACATTTTGCTGAAAATAACGCTAAGACAGAATCCCCAATATATCATATAGGCAACAACTACCTGGATGTTTGCAAACACTCAAAAGGTAAAAATTCAGAAGAAGCGCCTGGCATGTATGAAGGTCTTCTTGCCACACTAAATGGAGAAAAGTCATACTTCTCCCTTGAATACCCTTGTCACTCTCCTACTGAAAAACGCTGGTTTCAAGTGCAGGTAACTAGTTTTAACATTGGAGATAAACTTCGAGTTGTTGTCGCTCATGAAAACATTTCTAAAAGGATTCTATCTGAAATGAAGATGAAAGAGCTACTGCAAGAAAAGGAAATAGTGCTACATGAGGTTCATCATAGAATCAAGAATAATGTGAACATGGTTAGCGGATTGCTCTTTTTGCAGGCCACTACTACAGAAAATAAAGAGGTTGCCAACGAACTGAATGATGCCGTTGGCAGATTAAAAAGTATGGGACATATTTATGACCAGCTGTTTAAGTCAGAAAATTTTGACCAAATATCTGTACAAGGGTATTTAACACAATTGATTAAAGATATTTCTGGAGTATTTAGAAACTATAACATCAAGATTAATGAGGAAATTGAGGACTTTATCCTCTCTAGCAAGGATCTGACAGCCTTGGGGATTATTGTCAATGAGCTTATAACCAATGGTGTTAAACATGCATTCCCTGAAAACAAGGAAGGTGAGATTAACTTAAACCTAAACAGAAGCAATGGGTCCGTCCTATTGGTTTATCAAGACAATGGTATTGGCATTAGTGAAAAAGCAAATGATACCGACAGTTTTGGACTTAAGCTGATTGAGCTTCTTACTGGACAACTGAAGGGCAATCACACAGTTCAGTCTGCTAATGGAACGAAGTTCTTAATTGAGTTTCCCTATAACCTCAACTAACCTTCTATTCAAAACACTTCATTTCATGCTATAATCCTGTTACACACGGAGGTGAATCCTTTTCTGCAGGTGTTAATAACACTTATAAAAAAAGATAATATTCAATTAAATACTGAATTACTAATTGATAAGAGTCAGATCCATTGTATCTGCATTGTTGTTGCTGTACCTTGATCCTATTAAGGTTAATTCACCCCGTTTTTATGTACCGTCTAGCACTTATCGAATTACACCAAGAGACCAATAGCTTTTCAACAGTGCCAACTGAACTGAAGAATTTCGAGTCCTTGGCCCTACATTATGATGAAGATGTGCATACAGGAGGTGATAAACACAAACTTCAAGTTGATGGTTTTAGAAAAGCAATAAAGAAAATAGGTAAAGGAAAAGTTGAGTTCGTGCCCATAATTGCTGCATGGTCACATTCTGGTGGCAAAATAACCGCGGAAGTTTTTGAGCATTTCAAATCGCATATTTTATCTCGTTTAGAAGGCAATAACCTTGATGGCATTTACTTTTCAGTACACGGTGCAATGGGAGTAGAAGATATGCATGATCCAGAAGGCGACTTACTAGAAGAAATTAGAGCCATTGTTGGAAATAAAATGCCCATAGGAGTTTCATGTGACCTTCATGCTAATATTACTGCTAAACTTGTAGATAATGCTACTTTTATTAATGCCTACCGAACTAATCCGCACCGTGACCATAATAAAATAGGATTTAAGAGTGGCGAGATGTTGATTAGAACAGTTTTTGGTGAAATAAATCCTGTTATGGCTTTCCAAAAAATGCCATTGTTAAAAGGTGGGGGTTTTAACATTGACTTTATAGCACCAATGCGCAAAATATTTAAAGCCATGAAGAGAATGGAACGCGACCCTAGGGTGCTCAGCGTTTCCAATTTTATGGTTCATATTTGGATTGATGCTCCTGAAGTAGGTTGGAGTTGCGTGGTAGTCACAGATAATGAGCCCAAATTGGCCAATGAGTTATGTAATGACTTATGCAACTTGAATTGGTCTGTAAAGGACTATCCTCACCCTGCACCAATTACCGCTATAAAGGCCATTGAAATTGTGAAAAAGAATAGGTGGATAAGACCATTTGGCACTGTCATTATATCAGACTTATCTGACTTGGTAGCAGCAGGTGCACCCGGAGAAAACACCCATATACTTAAAGCATTGATGGCTGAGAGCAATAAACTAAAAGCTTATATTCCGCTATGTGATGCTGATAATGTACGGCAATTGGACGGTGCTAATCTGAATTCAGAAGTTAGAGTAGAAGTTGGTGCTAAACTGGATAAAGTGTATAATGAGCAACTAACCTTTAAAGGAATATTATTATATCTTGATGAAAGTCGGTATGGAAAAACCGCTGTTATTGTTAAAGACAAACTTTACCTCATTTTAACGTCACTACCTTGCCCAGCTTTCAAACCATCTTTTTTCACCAAGTTAGGGTTGAGTTTGTGGAAAGCAGATGTTGTAGTTGTCAAAAACCTTTTCCCATTTAGATTATTCTTTTGGCTCTATAATAGAAAAACGATTTATGTCGAAACAAAAGGAGTTACCAACATCGATGTATTTCAGTTAGATTACAAACATATCCCTCGTCCTATTTACCCGCTAGATAAAATTGAAAATTGGAATTAACACTATCATAGGTCAATGTGACTCATTAGTAATTTGGAAGGTCAGCTAAAACTTTACTAATTAGTGATCTCTTCTTACCAACTATCAAAACCTCTCCATGAACAACCCACTGGTTTCTATCATAATGGCCGCAAAGGACACTGCCCCTTATTTAGTAGAATGCCTAAAATCCATCCAAAACCAAACTTATCAGAACTGGGAGCTAATTGCCATTAATGATCATTCCAGCGATGACACCCCACAAATACTCAAAACATTCGCCTCAACGGATAATCGTATAAAAGTTGTTGACAGTTTAAGGCACAAACTTATACCAGCGCTTAAGGAAGGATATGCGGTAGCCCAGGGGACACTAATAAACCGGATGGACTCTGATGATAAAATGCCACCTTACAAATTAGAGGTCATGGTTTCAGAATGGCTTAAATATGGAAAAGGTCATATCGTTGCTGGAGGCACATCACACTTTGTAGATGAAGGAGAAGTTGGTGGCGGATTTTTAAGATATGAAGAATGGTTGAACGATATTGCAAGATCAAGTACGCATTATGATCATATCTATCAAGAATGTGTTATTCCATCGCATTGCTGGATATTACATAAAGATGATTTTGATGTGGTAGGTGCCTTTAACCCAGAGGTGTATCCAGAAGATTATGATTTGTGTTTTAGGTTTTACAAACAGCAGTTGAAAGTAATTGGAATTGATCAAATCGTGCACTTTTGGAGAGATCGATCTGATCGAATTTCCAGGACTTGGGAGGTTTATAAGGACAATAGATACTTTAAACTAAAACTTAATTACTTTTTTGAACTAGATAGAGACAACAACAGGCCTTTAGTGTTTTGGGGTGCCGGCAGAAATGGCAAAGACTTGGTTAAAAAAGCTTTGAAATATGGACATGAGCTGCATTGGGTCTGTGATAGTAAAAAGAAAATAGGTAAAGATATCTATGGTATTAAAATGGAACATTTTGAAGCCATTAAGTCATACGATCACCCACAAATATTAATAGCCATAGCTGGCCCTGAACATAAAGAAGAGGTTATAAAGGTGTTAAATTCATGGGGCAAAAAACTGACTAAAGACTATTGGCTTTTTCTCTAAAATTGCTGCATTTAGAGCTAAATATTTCAACTTAATTATTATTACATAGTTACTAATAAGTACCGCAGAAGTAGCTTTGCTTTTTATCAATTTAAATGAAACGAACGCTAGCCAAATTTAGGAACAGTCCCTTCAACAAGTTCATCAGACGTCATCAAAAATATGGCCCTGTTTTCTTTTTTATAGCAGGTTTTATATTTGATACGCTAACCCTTGGTCGCATCGATGGCTGGTATGTTATGATCGTTTTATGTCTTCATATGATACTGCTGACAGCTACGCTATTTGCATATAATTTGGTTGATGATGGAAAATGGAAAAATACATTAATTGATAAATATCAAGACTACTTCCCACTGGCCATTCAATTTTTCTTCGGAAGTCTTTCAAGTGCCTATGTCATCTATTTTTCCAGAAGTGTATCGCTTTCCAGAGCAGCCTCATTTTTAGTCATTCTCTTAATCTTACTGTTTGCCAATGAAACTTTAAAAAAGAGGATATCTAACAAGTATTTGCAATTCAGCGTCTATGCTTTTATCAGCTTTACTTTCTTCTCGTTCATGATACCGGTGTTTATAAAAGAAATGAACAACACTATTTTCTTTATATCGGGTGCCATCAGCTTAGCCGGTTCTCTTTTTCTGATAACGGTTATTTATAAGACTAGCCCGAGTACTCGTGAAGAAATTCATTTGGGAAAATTGACTGGAATAACCTTCATCATATATGCGCTCATCAATACATTCTATTTCTTCAAGTTGATCCCTCCTGTGCCTTTAGCTTTAGAAAAAGGCTTAGTGGCTCATAACATACGACTCGAAAACAATAAGTATATCATTGATTATGAAGAAGAGGAATCATTAATATTTTGGCGAGACCACAAGTTTGAGTTCATCCACAACCCAGATGATAATGTGTATGTATTCTCATCCATATTTGCTCCAACTGAATTGAAAAAATCAATATTTCACCGATGGAAATGGTACAATGAGCATAGAGAAGAATGGGAACTTATTGAAGATATCGGTTATGTAATTGAGGGCGGCCGTGATGGTGGGTATCGTGGATATACCTTCAAGAAAAATGTGAAACCAGGCTTGTGGAAGGTACAAGTAATTACAGAAGAAGAAATGATACTTGGCGTAATCGATTTTAAAATTATAACAAGTGCCGGCAGTGTTCCAAAAAACTTAAAGCAACAAGTGTTTTAATAAGATCTGAAATCAGATTTTCTTTATTATTGACTGATCTAGACTATAACAAAAGAACTTTTCAATTAATAAAGCACTCCGTTGCAATTATAGGCTTTTGGACTAATTTTGTTTTTCAATTTTTTAAACATGACAGAAGCCTCAGAATCGCTGAATTTTATTGAACAAATTATAGAAGAAGACTTAGCCAATGGCATGTCGAAAGACAGCTTGCGCTTTCGTTTTCCTCCAGAGCCTAATGGTTATTTGCACATTGGTCATGCAGCATCTATCTGCCTCAATTTTGGATTAGGTGAGCGTTATAACGCACCTGTAAATCTTCGTTTTGATGACACCAATCCTGCCAAAGAAGAGCAGGAATATGTAGATGCCATTAAAAATGACATTGAGTGGTTGGGCTTCCAGTGGGCTACTGAGTGCTATTCTTCTGACTACTTTCAGCAGTTGTACGACTGGGCTGTAGAATTGATTAAAAATGGTAAGGCTTATGTTGATGGCCAGTCCTCGGAAGCCATGGCTGAACAAAAAGGCACGCCTACTACTCCAGGTGTGGCAAGTCCGCACAGAAATCAAAGTGTTGAAGAAAATCTTGAGCTCTTTGAAAAAATGAAAAATGGTGAGTTTGAAGCTGGAAGATATGTGCTTAGGGCCAAAATTGATATGGCCTCCCCGAACATGCTTATGCGTGATCCCCTACTTTACCGTATTATCAATAAGGAACATCACAGGACTGGCTCTGAATGGTGCATCTACCCCATGTATGACTGGGCTCATGGAGAGTCTGATTATGTAGAGCAGGTTTCACATTCCATCTGCACGCTAGAATTTAAATCGCACCGTGAGCTGTATGATTGGTTTCTTGATCAGATATATGACAGCGCTAAACTAAGACCAAAGCAAAGAGAATTTGCCAGACGTAACCTGAGCTATACAGTAATGAGTAAGCGTAAGCTGCTTCAATTGGTGCAAAGTGGTACGGTGTCTGGCTGGGATGATCCGCGCATGCCTACTATTTCAGGTTTAAGACGCAGAGGCTATACACCTGAATCCATCAGAAAGTTTAGTGAAGTATCTGGCATCACCAAAAGAGATAGCGTTACTGATGTTTCTTTACTAGAGTTCTGTATCAGAGAGGATCTTAACAAAACAGCCACCAGAGTGATGGGTGTTGTTGATCCTGTAAAACTGATTATAACCAATTACCCTGAAGGCAAAGAGGAAATGCTCATTGCTGAGAACAATCCTGAAGATGCCAATGCAGGAACGCATGAGGTACCCTTCTCTAAAGAGGTGTACATCGAAAAGGAAGATTTTAAGGAAGAAGCTGGCAATAAGTTCTTTAGGCTGACTTTAGGCAATGAAGTGCGACTGAAAAATGCATATATCATCAAAGGCGAATCAGTAGTAAAAGATGCCGATGGAAATATCACTGAAATCCACTGTACTGCTGATCTGGATTCAAGATCTGGTAGCGGCACAGAAGCTAGCTTAAGGAAAGTTAAAGGCACATTGCATTGGGTATCTATCAAACATGCTGTAACCGCTGAAGTTCGCGAATATGATCGTTTGTTCTTGGACGAGGCCCCAGATGCTCATGAAGACAAGGACTTTATGGAATTTGTAAACCCAGACTCTCTTAAAATCATAAAAGAGGCCTATGTTGAGCCATTCTTAAAACAAGCTAAGCTTAATGATAAATTTCAGTTTCAACGCTTGGGTTACTTTACATTGGACAAAGACACCACAGAAGGAAATCTCATCTTTAACAAAACCGTTGGTCTGAGAGACTCATGGGCAAAGCAAAAACCAGCTCAGCCGCAAGCTCAAAATAAGCCCGCTGCTAACAATCAGCCTCAGGGACAAAGAAGCCCTATCAATGAGATTCAGAAGATAGCCAAGAAGTACACCAACCTTTCAGGAGCGAAACTGGAAGCGGCCAGAGCAGATATTGCAAAGTTGGCAGAGAAGGTGGAGTATGATGAATTGGAGCCATTATTCAATACTGCAGCCAAGAAGGTAGGAACCAGAATTGGTGTAATGATTTCATTAGGAGTATTACTTAAAAATGGTCTTGAACGCAATGATAAGATTGAAGCTTTTATTGAAGCAGGGCTTTCTGATGGTAATGAACTTTTAGTGGCTGAGGCTCAGGAGTTATAAAGTTATAGTATCCCAAATTATAAGGAAGTCTCTTCAGTAAATGAGGAGACTTTTTTATTTAAATGCCTTTTTATTTGCTTTTTAAGGCGTTTTTCCTTATACTATAACAAGTGATGAGAAAAGAAACATATTGTGCCGATAAGGCGATAAGACAAATCTAAGTCTTAAGTGCAGCGTTCCTAGCTGCCCAGCTCTCACTACTCAAGCGATATTTTCAATCATTGTAATTAGTATTGAAATTTTTTCAATCAAATCATTTATGATGGTTTCAATAATCGCCCATTGAAGAATGGCTCGAAGGTATCGAGCATGATTAACATTTAAATTTTATAAACATGAAAACTTTAAAAATTATCGCATCAATAGCTGTTGGAGCAACTGCAGGACTAGTAGCCGGATATTTAACAGCCCCAAATAGCGGAAAGAAAACCCGTAAAAAGATTGTAGGCGAAATAGATTCACAGTTTAAGTCTTTAGAAGAAGGTCTTAATAATAAGATGTCAGAACTTAAGAAGGATTATAACAAGCAGTTGAATCAGGTAACTGACAATGGTAAATATGCCCTTAACAAAGCCAAAGAAATGGCATCAGTCAACTAAAGACTGATTACAGTGAAAGCCAATTTTTAAATTAAAACAATAGACATTATGGAAGATATAGCAATGCAAATAGAAGGTAATATTGATATCCTAAAAGGAAAATTAAAAAAGAAATATGGTAGCCTGACTGATGATGATTTAATCTATCAGAAAGGAATGGATGATGAGTTCATTGGCCGTCTTCAGACGAGGTTGGGTAAAACCAAGGCTGAGATAAGACATGAGATTACCAAGCTTTTAGACTCATGATACCTAAGCAATATTCTAACGTATAACTTAAGCTCTTTCTTTAAAAGAAAGGGCTTTTTTAGTATGTCTGCAACTCAGCAAACAAAAGTTCCAGTTCCTTTTTTGACTTCTTGAGTTTATCGCAAAGCCTGTCAAGCATACTTTCCCTTTCTTTAAAATCAAAATCCTGATCACTAAGCATTGGAAACCGTATTTTTAACATAGCCTTTTGCTCTCTCCAACTTCTTGTTATCTCCATATATTCGTAATCGTTAAAAGTTAATCTTCTCTTGTATCATTAGCTCTCTTTCAAAGTATACGAGCTCTTTCGCATCAGGCTGCTCCATTATCTTACAATAATAAATCCTGTCTATATAACGCCTTACTATCAGTTTTAATGCAGGATTAGCTTTTGCATAAACAATATCTCCCGCCACATATCTATTTTCATGATATTCATCTTTCATCGCCTATTAGTTTAAATGTAAAAAGGAATTTTAAATAAAGGGCAGGTTTTTAAACGCCTACCCTTACCTCTGAATAATGTAAGTGAACTATCTATTAAATATTTCATGATACGTTAATCCAGATATATTAAACATCAACTATCAAATCATACTGAATTGATTAAAGCCTAATTATTCTTCCCTTCTTTTCTCCTCGCGCTTAGCCTCTTTTGATGCTCTTTTTTCTTTTAATGTTTTGGCAGGAGCTGTTTTTCCTGATTTTGATTTACCGTCTTTATCCTTTGACATAAGATTTGTTATTTAAATGAAGTGTACTCAATTGAAAAATTGACCTGAAACAGTTAACTATTCATCAATAAGCTTGGTTAAGCTCAACTAAGGAGTTATAGCATTATTTATTTAATATCACTTCAGGTTTTGCATGAAACCCTTTTAAATCTCGCCCCATAAAAGCCGTTAATCGGTCATTTTTATGCTCAATGCGCTTGCAATAATAGAGCGAACCCTGCTGTCTGGTAATTAGCATCAACTGCTGCGGACTGGTAACCTCATAAACTATGTCACCTTCCTCAAACTTCTTATCTATCCCAACCATTCATTAAATGACCTTGTCACCCTTAATGACTCTAAAAAGCACCGAAATCAATGCGATAACCAGTAAAATATGGATTATTCCGCCTACATGAAATCCCAAGTAGCCTATAACCCATAGTATCACTAAAACCACAGCAACTGTATATAGTAAGTTTCCCATTTCTATTTTTTTAAAGTAAGATGATAAGAAGTAGAACGATGAGTATGACAGCACCTGCAGACAAATAAACACCACCGCCATTTTTCTTCAATTGCTTTTTAATGGACTTTACTTCCTTTCTTAGCTCCTTTTTCTCGGTTGTGGTGATTGAGTGTTTATCTACTGCTTTAATGTCTTCCAATCTTTCTATCAGAACTGCACTATTTGTTTCTGTTGTTACAGGCTTTTTGTTAGATTTTTCGTTGGGTAAAGCCGTGGCAGGTACGCTAAAGATTAACATTAATGCCACAAGCACACACATTTTATTATTTTTCATGAGGTTTATTGATTTATGCAAAGTTGAGTTTATTGCACCATCAATATATTACATCGCAAAATCAAAGAGTTACATAAATCACACGTCTTCAAGGTTCAGCTTCCGCTTATCCTTCAGCTCTTTGTAAAATGTAGGTGTAAGGCCAGTTATTTTCTTGAATTGATTAGATAAATGAGCCACACTACTATAGTGTAGTTTATATGATATTTCAGTTAAGGATAATTCATCATAAATAAGCAATTCTTTAGCACGTTCAATTTTATTGATAATTATAAATTGCTGAATTGTTATTCCCTTGACTTCAGAAAAGGTGTTCGCCAGATAGGTGTAATCATAGTCCAGTTTTTCACTGATGTAATCTGAATAATTTACTTTTGGTAGCTCATCAGTATGATGGATCATTTCTATAATTACATTTTTGATCCTTTCAATTAGAATGCTTCTCTTGTCATCTAAAAGCTCCAAGCCAGATTTGAGCAAGTTCATTTTCAGTTCAGCACGTTGCTCAATTGTAATATCTTCCAGTACTTCTACAACTCCAAGGTCGAGTACCACATAATGAATGCCCAGCTTTGATAACTCTTCCTTGACCATCATTTTGCAGCGTAAACTGACCATGTATTTGATATATAACTTTACACTCATTTGCTACAAATTGTAATTGAAAAGGAAAATTGAATATGATCTTAAAATGGTTGCTCACAATGCCTTCGAATACCGATTTTAAGCATTATGGTTGCTGCTTTCCTGATTTCACAAGTTACACCTATTATAACTCAAACTACTGAATTTCAAATAATTATTGCAGCCTTAAACAGGTATCATTATATTCAAAGTCTAATAATTAAAATAGAACACTATGGGCATTTTTGATAAGTTAAGGAACGAGTTTATAGACATCATCGAATGGTTAGATGATTCTAACAATACCATGGTTTATCGTTTTGAGCGATACCAGAATGAAATTAAAATGGGTGCTAAACTGACAGTTAGAGAAGGTCAGGTGGCGGTATTCATCAATGAGGGCAAAATAGCAGACGTTTATAACCCCGGTATGTACACACTTACTACTGAAAATATGCCCATCCTTTCTACACTTAAAGGCTGGAAATATGGATTTGACAGTCCTTTTAAGGCAGAAGTATATTTTGTAAGTACCCGAAATATTACTGCTCAAAAATGGGGAACCAAAAATGCGATTACACTTTCTGATGCCCGCTTTGGCATGTTAGAAATCCGCTCTTTCGGAACTTATGTGCTCAAAGTAACCGATGCAGCTTTGTTCATAAAAGAAATAGTAGGTACAGATGGCCATTTCACTACTGAAGAAATTGCAGAGCAATTAAAAAGCCTTATTGTAACCCGATTTACGGATGCTGTTGGAGAATCAGGATTCCCTGTAGAGGCCTTTGCGGCCAAACTCAATGAGCTCTCAGGTTTTGTTCATGAAGCCATTAAACCTGAGTTTAACCAATATGGCCTTGAGCTTACCAAGTTCTTAATCGAGAACATCTCAATGCCTGAAGAAATCAAGAAAGAGATCTTCGAGTTGAGTAGACTTAATTCTATTGACCTCAACAAGCTAACACAAATGAAGGCAGCCAAATCTATGGAAGCGGCAGCGAACAACCCTAGCGGAACTGCCGGAGCCGGTATGGGCATGGGTATGGGCTTTGCTATGGCCAATCAAATGGGACAGCAGTTCAGTCAACAGCAGCAGCAACCTAAGGCCTCTCCGCCACCCGTACCAGGTGGACCACCAGCACTCTCCTATTTTGTGGCTGTTGGCGGTCAACAAACCGGACCATATGACATGACCAAGTTAAAAGAAATGGCAGGCCAGCAACAATTTACCAAAGAAAGCCTGGTGTGGCGAGAAGGCATGGGCAACTGGACTGCTGCAGGAGAATTAGGCGAACTAAAAGATGTTTTTGGTAGTGTGCCACCACCAATCCCGGGTCAGTAATGGAACAAGAGAATCTAGAGGTTGAAATCGGCAAAATGCACTGCACCAATTGTGGTGCAGAATTAAATTACAAGCCTGGCACTACAGAACTGGTTTGCGAATACTGTCAGACCAAAAATGAGATTCCTGTTTCTGATGAAGAGATCAAGGAACTGGATTTTCATGAGTATTTAGAAAACATGATGTCATCTGCAGAGCAGGTGACAGAAAAGTATATTAAATGTAGCTCATGCGGTGCTTCATCTACTATGGAACCGCACATTACAGCGGCTGATTGCACCTATTGTGGCACTTCATTAATACTTGAAGATGCTAAAGATGAAGTCATCATTCAGCCCAAATCTTTACTGCCTTTCAAACTGACTAAAGATGAAGCTAAAGCAGCATTTAAAAAATGGATCAATGGCCTTTGGTTTGCACCAGATAAGCTCAAAAAGGCAGCTTTAAATTTTGAACACCTTCATGGGATCTACATCCCCTACTGGACATTTGATACACTAACGCACTCCTCCTATTTTGGACAGCGAGGAACCTACTACTATGTGACAGAAACTTATCAAAGTGATGGTAAAACTAAAACCCGTCAGGTAAGGAAAACGCGCTGGCGTAGTGTCTCTGGTAACGTGACTGTCAATTTTGATGACATTTTGGTGGTGGCTACCAAATCACTATCGCAACCCCATATAGAAAAATTGGAGCCCTGGGATTTACAAAACCTCATGCCCTATGAGAAGTCCTTCTTAAGCGGGTTTGTATCTGAAAAGTATCAGGTTGACCTTGGTGCTGGTTTTGAAAGAGCCAAACAACTTGCTGATGATGATATAAGGCGCGCCATCATGCGCGATATTGGTGGTGACACCCAGAGGATCATTAGTAAAAGCTCTCGATATGACAATATCACCTTCAAGCACATATTATTACCTGTTTATGTCAGTGCCTTTAAGTTTAAGGATAAGGTTTATCAGTTCTTTGTGAACGCTAGAACCGGTGAAGTACAAGGCGAAAGACCTTGGAGTTGGGTTAAGATCACATTGGCAGTGCTTCTTGGTATAGTGGTAATTGGAACAATTTGGTATTTTACTCAGAATAAATAAACTAGTAAAACGTCATTTCGACTGAGGCACGAGGGAGAAATCTCCCTAAGCTTAAGGAGATTTCTATATCACACGGAGACCCGGAATACCTGCCTGCCGCAGGCAAGAATCCGGGGAGAATGTTTTCTTGCCGGACCTGTTCCGGCATCTCATAAGGTTGAGAAATAAGATTCCGGCTCGGAGAGCAGAATGACAAGGAAGAATTTGTGTCATTGCGGACTTGATCCGTAATCTCTCTAAATAAGGCACGAGATAATAATCCTACCACTCATATAAAGTCATTCTGCCAATTGTGTTTAACATGATAGCTTTAACGATCACCTAAACACTACAGCATGATAAGAAAGACATTAATTCTATCCTTAGGCGTTGCCTTTGCCTGTACTGCACCCGAAAAGCAGACAGAAGAAAATATATTCGAAAAAATCAATTCAGAAGTATTACAAAACTCTGAAGCCTATAGCGCTTTAAAAGAAGCTTCTGAAACCATCGGTCACCGATTAACCGGTTCTGAAAATGGAGCAAAAGCAGAGCAGTTTGTCTTTGATAAGCTAAAATCCTATGGTTTTGAGGATGTTAAATTTCAGGAGTTTGAAGTTGAAGCCTGGAGCCGTGGCACTGTGCAGTTAACTACAAATACCGGTGGTACTGTCGATTCTGTGGCTTCTGTAAGTCTTGGTCATTCCCCAGTGGAATCCCATGTAACTGCCGAAATAGTAGATATGGGCAATGGTGTTGCTGCAGACTATGAAGGCATAGGCGATAAATTGAAAGGTAAAATTGCCCTAAGCTTTATCTCATTACTTCCTGATACACCAGAAGAAGTGAAGAACCTGCACAGATCTGAAAAAGCTGAACTTGCCATTAATAATGGTGCTGCCGGCATTATCATCTTCAATCAGTATGAAGGCGGTATTTTACTAACAGGTACAGCTTCAGTGACTGGCGAATTATTGGATATCCCTGCCATTTGTATTGGTTATGAAGATGGTATGAAGATAAAAGAGCAATTGGCAGCAAGTCCGGGTAGTGTGTCTGCTACTATTGACATGACCAATAACAGCGGAATGATCAAAGCCAGAAACGTTATTGCCACTTTACCGGGATCAGAAATTTCGGAAGAAAAGGTAATTGTAGGTGGTCACCTTGATAGCTGGGACTTAGCTACCGGAGCCATTGACAATGGTATTGGTTCTTTTGCAGTATTAGACATTGCCAGAACATTTAAAGCTAACAACCTACAGCCAAAAAGGACCATGCAGTTTGTGTTCTTCATGGGTGAAGAACAAGGCTTGTTCGGTTCTCGCAAGATGGTGGCTGAAGCTGAAAAGGATGGTTCTATTGACAATATCAAGTTTATGATGAACCTTGACATGAGTGGCAACCCGGTAGGTATGAATGCTTCAGGTGCAGCTATTGACACGGCATTTTTTGCTTCACTTGGTGAGAAATTACAAGCCATTGACACCGTCTATAAGGCGGAATTCTCATCACGTGCTGGACTGCATAGTGATCATCAGCCATTTATGTTAGCAGGTGTACCTATCCTTTCGGTAAAATCAAACCTTGACAGAAGCATTTATAAATGCTACCATGCCGACTGTGATGATTTTGATTTGGTGAACAAGGAGCATATTACCAACACCACCAGATTTGCAAGTATGATGCTTTATGAAGTAGCTAACGCAGAGAAATTACCTGCCGTAAAAATGAACTCAGAGGAGACCAAGCAATTTATGATTGACAATGGTCTTGAAGAGAACCTTAAAATGCAGGGCGACTGGAAATGGGGAGAGTAATTGCTAATTAATGCTATTAGAGAAGCCCGAGATGTGAGTCTTGGGCTTTTATTTTGGATCAAAGTGAAATCTATTAGATTAGAAGAAATTTCGTATCGACAAGTTTCTAATGATATGGACCCATTACTATTTAGAAAGAATGAATCAAGCAATACTTCCTGAGAAATTTGAGGAAATTAATGAACCCATCTATGCC
>NZ_SMLV01000293.1 GCF_009711525.1 Fulvivirga lutimaris | reverse complement strand
TTTTATACTCTTGAAGTACTTGATAATTCTAATTTTTGTTCTGTAAATACTATAACTTCTTTTATTAATGCGGCTCCTAAACTATTAGAGATTAATTTTGATCCAGTTGTTAGGCCATCCGATTGTGCGCTGGCTGAAGGTGTACTAACCGCATGGGTAGAGTTAAATGGTGATGCATTATCTGACCCACCTGTTATTACAAATGATGAAATCCCTAACTCAGGTAACTTTAGATTTACTTGGTTTTTTGGATTACCCACATCATCTAACCCTAACTTTTATGAAGGTAATATAGGTGACTATTTCACATCACCTGCACTGAATGTCGACCCTAATGATATCTATACAACTGGCCCGGTTGCTGGTGGTGTTCAGAATACAGATTATTTCCAATCCATATCAGCTACAAACGGGGCAACTATTTATGAAAAAGTAAGTGGTACTTATACTGTGGTTGTTGAAGATTTAAGAGGTGGTGGTACTGGCTGTATAGAATATGCCTCATTCTTTTTACCATTCGTGGATGCACAGGTTACAACATTGGTGGAAAAAATTGATGACACTGATTGTGATCCTAATATTGGTAATGGATCTATCGAGGTTATTATTACCGAATCTGATGGAATAACACCTGTTGATCAATCTAAATATGATGTACTGTTGTTTAACTCCACAACTCCTGATTTGACTTCTTATGCCTCAGCAACGGCTGATGCCAGCTTGGTAGAATCCATTCAGCGTTCAGGTTATTCCTCAGATTTTTCAACTGACGAAGATGGTTGGGATGTTGCTTCTAATAAAGTTGGGTTTGTAGCTGATCAGGATAATGTAGAAGGAACTGGTGTTAATGATGCTTTAAAGGTATATATGACCAGCACGGGTAATAATCACCAGTTTAATTTGGATCATATAATTGTAGGTAGAGAGATAACATTAAGTTTTAGGTACTATTTACCATCTACCAACGCCTCAATGGATGGATTTACATTTGGTATAAATGGTGCGCCTAACCTTGATTTAAGAAATGGAGCAGCCGTTTATGATATATGGAGTCCACCAATATCAATAACATTTACTCCAACTGGAACAACTGAATTTTTTAAATTTTATGATGGTTTAAGCCAAACAATTAATTCATTAGATGACCCAAATGATGATTTGATATATTTTACAGATTACAGTATTGTAGATACTAATCTTCCTGAGACTATTTTTAGGAATTTACCTCCTGGCGATTATTCTGTTGTCTCCTATCAAGACTTTGGTTCAAATTGCCCATCTGAATTATTACTAGTTGAGATTAAAGACGCAGCGCAACCCCCTGTACTAACGCCAACAATAGTGCATGATACATGGTGTGATAATTCTGGAAATAATGGTGACGGAAGAATAACTGTAACTCCTTCAATTAATCCAATTGATATCGCTTCTGATGCGCCAAATTCAGAACCGCGTCCTAGAACCTCTTATACATATGTATGGTCAACTGCAGATGGAACTGCTGCTGTCAATGGCTTCACAGAAACCGTTCTTTATAACCCAGTAGGACCTGTCTTTTCATCTTCAACAATTACTGGCCTTGCACCGGGTAATTATCAAGTAACGGTAACGGATGATGATACTGGTTGTCAGACTGTAGCTTCCTATGAAATAATTGATCAGGATGTTGATCCTGCACTAGCTACTTTTGGACTTTCTCCAAGTGATAAATGTTCTCCTGATGAAAATGGAGTTATTGAAATTAATCTTAATAATATAACTCCTAATACTGGTGCACCGACAATAGCAGATTATGCTTTTAACTTGTACTTGAGAGATGACGCAACTAATGCACTTAATTTGCAAACTGAAGGAGTCGCCAATGATTATGTTCTAGATGTTTCCGCTGATCCAACTATTCAGTTTCAGGGATTAACTTCAGGTACTTATTTCTTAGAAATTCAAATGCTAAATTCTACGCTTCAAGGTTTTGGTTGTGTCTCGCCACCAATAGAAGCTGGTGAAATATTGGATATATCTGTTGACCCTGTAGTTGATGAATTAATTACTGCAGACAATAGCTGTAGTCCGATAGCAACTGGTGAGATAAGGGTTGAAGCTAACCCTGCTTCTGTAGGAGTATATACCTTTAATTGGTATGTGGGTACGGACAATACTGCTCCTGGCTTTGTTGATGGAGTAGATGGTAATATATACGGACCAGGTGATACGCATCCAATTGATGGACTAGTACCTGATGATGTAGTGTATATTTCTGACTTGACTCAGAATAACTATACCGTTGAAATTATGGATCCTGATACAAAATGTATCACTACAGAGTCCTATATAGTTGATTACATCCCTCTTGCACCAACAATTACAGCCACCTCAGATGATCAAACACAATGTGATGATGGAGTATTGACCGTTAATGGACAGATATCCATAACACCAGCGATTGATGCTGTGGGGGATTATACCTATGAGTTATTTGAGAGCTTGACTGATTATAATAATGATAATCCTTCTACCAATGTAACAGGATTGAATAGTGGTGTATTCACTGAGTTGTCTGCTGGAACATATTATGTCACTGCTACTAAGTTTCAAGGAGCAGCAGGAGGACTGGGTTGTGAGACACCTGCAGTTTCTGTTGTAATTCAAGATGAAACGGTACAACCAAGTATTGCCATTACTCCATTCTCTAATACATCATGTGATGGAAATTTTGAAGGATCATTTACCATACTAATGTCAACTACTGGTGGTCCTGGAGATGATGCTAATAATCCAACCTATACCTACACAGTAACAGGTGCGCTTACTGGACCAATTGCTGGTGGACCATTCGTAGGAGATGGAGATGATGATGGTACTGATGGAGATAATGATGAATTTACTGGAATACAAGATGATACATACACGATCGTTGCTACAAATAATCTTTCAGGTTGTAGTGTTACAGGTATTGTAACAATTCAGAAAGTTGAAGAGCCCATTATTATTCAAACCGTTGATTTCGATAATAGAACTACCTGTGATTTACCAACAGGTGGTGGGTCTGCCGAGGTTGTTGCAATTACTCCATTAGGGGCTAATCCTATCAACACTGAATATACATTTGAATGGTATGAAACCAGTCTAGGAGGAGATTTTGCTAATGCATCACCTCGTGCGGAGACTGTAAGTTCAATTACTCAATTAGATCAGGGAACTTATTATGTCGTAGCAGTGAGAAATGCAGGATTTTCTCCAGGGTCAGGTTGTGAGAGCCCTCCTTACAGAGTGGATATTGCTGATGACTCTGTTGATCCAACATTTACCGCAACAACATCTGCAAATACATCTTGTGATCCTGGTGCAGGAGAAGGATCATTATTAATAAGCAATGTAGTTGGAGTAGGTGATTTTGATCTTGAAATTACCGGAGCAACAAGTGGTGTGGTATTGGCACGAACCAATGATGCCGTATTGGGAGGTTTCCCTTACACAGCAGGAGGGCTTGGGGAGGATACTTACACCATAACAATTTATGATAATGGAACTGAATGTTTTCTTACTCAGGAAAGAGAAATTGTACTTAGTGAACAGCCTATCATAATAACCAATGGTTCGTCAACTGATCAAGAGTACTGTGACGAAACAGCCCCTGGAGGAGGAGGCTCTGTTACTTTAACAGGAGTAACACCATTAACTGGGGCTTCCATTGTTGCTGAATATGAAATATTCTGGTATAGGGGTGCTTTGGGAGACGATTTTGCTACCGCATCAGCTTTGAGTGGTGGAGTTCCAACTGATACAGATGTAGAGACATTAACTGATTTAGCAGAGGGCACCTATTATGTACAAGTAAGGAGAAGGCTTGGTCAAGTTCCAGGAGCAGGTTGTGAAAGTGCGCCATTTAGGTTGGATGTATTTGATGTAAGTACGGCACCTACATTCACAGCAACAACTTCTGCAAATACTTCTTGTGATCCAGGTTCGGGAGAGGGTTCCTTGGTTGTTGATAATTTTGTCGGAGAAGGCACTTCCTTTGATATAACAATAGATATAGTAGATGCAGGAGGAGTTTTTCAAAGTAATGTTTCAACTACACTTGGTTATGATTTTAGTGGAGGCATTGCTTATACAGAGTTAGGTTTAGGAGAAGGATTTTACCAGATTACTGTAAGAGATGCAACTTCAGATTGTTCATTAATTCAAACAAGAGAAATACTTTTTAGCCAGCAGCCTATCATAATAACCAATGGTTCATCAACAGATCAAGAGTATTGTGATGAAACACTTCCTGGAGGAGGGGGGTCTGTTACTTTAAGTGGAGTTACTCCACTAACAGGGGCTTCCATTGTCGCTGAATATGAAATATTCTGGTATAGGGGAGCTTTAGGAGATGATTTTGCTACCGCATCAGCTTTGAGTGGCGGAGTTCCAACTGACACAGATGTTGAGACTTTAACTGATTTAGCAGAGGGCACCTATTATGTACAAGTAAGGAGAAGGCTTGGTCAGGTGCCCGGTGCAGGTTGTGAGAGTGCGCCATTTAGGTTGGATGTATTTGACGTTAGTACAGCCCCAACTTTTACAGCTACCACTTCAGCCAATACTTCTTGCGACCCGGGTTCAAGTGAGGGTTCATTGGTAGTTGATAATTTTGTAGGAGAAGGTACTTCCTTTGATATAACCATAGATTTGGTGGATGCAGGAGGAGTGTTTCAAAGTAATGTTTCAACTACACTTGCTTATGATTTTAGTGGAGGTATTGCTTATACAGAGTCTAATTTAGGAGAGGGATTTTATCAGATAACCGTAAGAGATGTGACCTCTGATTGTTTCCAAGTTCAAACAAGAGAAATACTTTTTAGCCAACAGCCCATTATAATTCAAACTGTATCTTCAACTGATCAGACACTATGCGACCCATTTAATGGAACAGCTACGGTAACCAGTGTTTCTCCATTAGATGTTGACGGTTTGGGTAACACCATTGATGATGAGTACACTTTTGAGTGGTTTGAAACATCTCTTGGTGGTGACTTTGCTAGTGCAAATCCTAGAGCTGAAATAACAACATCCATTGCTGGTTTACCAGAAGGAACCTACTATGTACGTGCCACACGTGGAGCATTTGGTCCGGGAGCTGGCTGTGTTAGTGCACCGTTCAGAGTCGATGTATTTGATGTAAGTGAGGATCCGATATTGTCATATCAAATTCCTGAACCAGATATCAACTGTTTTACAGATGCAACTCAAGGTAATGGATCGGTAACTGTAAATTCTTCTGTAGATATAGTTACCTGGGATTGGTTCGAGCGAGATCTTAATGATAATGGCATATTTAATGAGGCAGTTGTTGATGATGAACCTTTAACAGCTGATGATACGAATTTTACGGCCACTTCAATAACCTATTCCGGTTTGGCCCCTGGAACTTACAGATTGATGGCTACTGATGTTAATGGTTGTGAAAATACCACAGAGGTAGAAATAATTAGAGATGCAACTCAAAGTACACCAAATGTTCTAGCAGTTGATATCATTAAAACAACTACATGTGGTGGTAACGGATCATTTGAAATAGTGGAGATTTCTTTAGGTAACCCTAATGATGCCAGCAACCCGAATGCATCAATCACTGACCCAATTAGGATTGCTACAGAATTCAGCTATCAATGGTTTTTTGAGACTATTGATGCCGCTGGTGAATTAGTTGGAGAAGTTGGCCCTTCACTTTCGGACGTAGCGGAGGGTTCTTATTTTGTGATAGTTACAAATATAGCCACTACATGTGAGTCAATTCCAAAAGAAGTAGTAATGGAGGGTGATGAAATTAATTACCCTAATATAGTACTTGAGCAAACAGTACCACAGTTAAGTTGTCAGTCTCCACCTTCCGGAGAATTAACGGCAACGATCACCGAGGACAATGCTACAGTTCCGGCAGGACCATATACATTTGAGTGGCTGTATGAAGGTGGAACACTGCCAATTAATGACGCCACTGGAAGACCAATAGAACCTGTGATAACAGGAAATATTAGTGTTTTGGATAGCTTACCCGTAGGAAGATTTGATGTTACAGTTACCAATCAAGCAACAGGATGTACGGTTACAGCACTCTTTATCATTGAAAATGAGAGCGAGGAATTTATTCCTGTAATTAATACTGGAACTGAACCTGTAACTAATTGTGTGTCTCCTAATGGAGGTATATTTGGTAAGGCAGTTCCATTTACAGATGCTAATGGTGTAAATACTTATCCATTGCTGCCGTATGACTATGATATAGATATTTATACCGGTGACTTGTCAGGAACTTTGACGGATACATCGCCACCGGGCGATTTGGCTAGCGTCAGTGGTACTTCAGCAGGAGTTAACCTATTAGCTAGTAATGTTCCCGCAGGTTTTTATACCGTGAGAATAATTGATAATAAGACCGGTTGTTATTCTGTGAAAGCAGATCAGGTATTTGATAGACAAACTGTTCCAGTGGTTGAGGTTGTTGAAGATAATCCTTTGATCAATTGTGATCCGGCTAGAGCAAATGGTCAGCTTTCTGCAACTGCTGATGGCGGAAGAGTTGGAGGCTTTGACTTTAGATGGCATGCAGGAACAGATACAACTAGTACTGTTATTGGTAATCAGAATAGGTTGATTGGTCAGGGGGCAGGAGTATTTACTGTGGTAGTAACTAACCAGACCAGTGGATGTATTGCTGTAATGTCTGGTGAAATTACTGATGGCACCTTGCCAGCCCCAACACCAACACCAGAGTTAATTTCTGATAGGCAATCATGTATAGAGCCTGATGGTTCATTGAACGTTTCCGTAGATGGTGAAACAGCAGGCTATACCTTTAACTGGTATGATGATGCTGATGGTGGAGGTACCATGATCTCTGATAATCCATTCATTATTAATCTTGATATTGGTAATTACTCTGTGGTAGCCATTAATAATACTACTGGCTGCGAATCTTTACCTGCGAATATATCTGTAGGGGATGCCAGACTGGATCCTGAGTTTACGTTTGAGACAGAAGGTTCTAAATGTGATGAGGATACTGGTTTAGCTAGAATTATTATTACAAATGAAGCTCTTGTTAATGAGGTATTCTGGACTGATTTAACTTCAGGTGCAGGTTTAGGGCTAGGTAGTGAAATCAATTTCTTGGCTCCTGGTGATTATCAGGCAGATGTTACAACCTTCTATGGTTGTGAGGGAACAGGCACCGCTACAGTAGGGACTGTGATAACCAACTATAATTTGGTAACTTCAGATGGAGATGGATTTAATGATAATTTCCAGATTGATTGTATCACTAACTTCCCTAACAATAATGTTAAAATATTTAATAGAGCAGGGGTGCTAGTGTATCAAATTGACGGATACAATAATGAAGATAAGTCATTTGTTGGCCTAGGAGAAGATGGGATTTACCCAATAGGAGAGGAATTGCCAAATGGGACCTACTATTATGTTATAGATAAGCGAGACGGGTCTGAATTGATTGCTGGATTTTTAGAATTAATAAGATGATATTAAAGAAAATATTAAATATTGTCCTAATAATAAATGTTGCTTGCTTACAAAATGTATTTGCGCAGCAGCAGAGACCTGTACAGTCATTATACATGTTTGATCAACTATTGATCAACCCTGCTTATGCAGGCAGTCAGGTGCAATTAAGTGCTACTTCAATCTATAGAAACCAATGGGTAAACCTAGAGGGGTCGCCTGAAACTGTAACGGCATCTTTGCAGTCCAGTATGCTCAACAATAGAATGGGGCTGGGACTTGTTGTTGGTAAAGATGTTTTAGGAGTGCATGAAAATATTACTTTGTTCGGTAGTTATGCTTACAGAATACCTTTGCCAGGAGGTGCAAGCCTGTCCATGGGTCTCCAGGCTGGGTTTGATAGATTACAATCCGATTTTACAAAAACTACAGTTCCATCTGCAAACCCAAACACTGGTAATGTATCTGGTTCTAGCGACCCCTTCTATAATGCCACAAGCGCATTTAATCCTAATTTTGGTGTGGGGTTCTTTTATACAAATAGAAGATTTTATGGTGGGATATCGGTGCCTTACATCCTGGAAAATGACATCATACAAGATGTAGAGACTGGAAATCTAACAACTGAATCTGTGAAAAACACGAGAAATTATTTTGTTACAGGCGGCATGACTTTCCCTGTTGACCCTAATTTTAAAGTATTGGGATCAACGCTCTTGCGTTTTCAGGATGGTGCGCCACTAAGCTTCGATGTTAATGCTTTGGGAGTGATAAAAGAAAGTGTGGGTATAGGAGTAGGGTATAGACTAAAGGAAGGCATGATCTATATGTTTGAGCTCAAAATAAATGAAAATTTTCATGTAGGCTATGCCTATGATCTTACCTTCTCAAGCATTAATAGAGTATCTAATGGTTCGCACGAACTGATGATTAACTACAGAATTAAAATTCAAAGATGGCATAGAGGGCTTGAGTGCCCATCTTATTTCTAACTAGAGCTTTAAATCTGCTTCTATTTCATTTAATAAGTTATCCAGCTCATTATTTTTCAACTCGTAGTCTTGGGCGTTATTAAGTTTTGTGTTGGCACTTAAATAAAACTTTATTTTTGGTTCTGTGCCTGATGGTCTGGCTGAAATTTTATACCCATCCTCTGTTATAAATTGCAACACGTTAGATTTTGGATAATCAATTGCCTTCTCAGTGTTTGAACTAAGGTCTTTTTTGATACTTAATTGATAGTCAATAACCTCTTTTACTTTCGAACCTGCAAATGACGTAGGAGGAGTGTTTCTGAAATCGGTCATCATTTGAGCAATTTCCTGCTCACCCTGCATGCCTTTTTTAGTTATAGAAATTAGCTTCTCCTTATAAAAACCAAATTTAACATACATTTCAATCAGCAGGTCATGAAGAGATTGACCATTATGGGCCGCATAAGCACACATTTCGGCAATCATTGCGCAAGATGATATAGCGTCTTTGTCTCTTACAAAATCCCCTATTAAATAGCCGTAGCTTTCTTCACCACCAATGATAAATTCTTCTTTCCCTTTCAATTGTTTAATAAGGTCAGCTATGAATTTGAAACCAGTAAGGGTGTCATATGACTTAACATTATAATGAGCGGCTATATCATTGATAAGGCCTGTCGTTACGATGGTCTTAATTACGCATTCATTGCCTTTATATTTGCCTAGCTCTTCCCATCTTCTAAGTACATAGTATACAAGTAAGCTGCCCGTCTGATTTCCGTTTAACAATGTAAAATCACCGTCATCAGATTTGATAGCAATACCAACTCTGTCTGAGTCTGGATCGGTGGCCAAAACTAGTTCAGCATCCAGTTCTTTAGCCTTTTCAATTGCCAACTTAAGTGCTTCGCGTTCTTCAGGATTTGGATAAACAACGGTAGGAAAATTACCGTCAGGAGTACTTTGCGCTTCAACGACATGAACATTAGTAAAACCAATATTCTTAAGGCACTCAGGGACCATTTTATAGCCAGTACCGTGAATTGGTGAATAGACTATCTTAATATCATGCTTTGCTTTAATGGCATCAGGAGAGAGTGAGATTTTCTTAATTTCAGCTAAATACTTAGCATCAATTTCTGATCCTATTTTCTCAATTAGTTCAGGCTTACTCTCAAAATTAACCTCTCCAGGCCCATTGATAGCTTTTACTTCAGTAATCACATTTTTATCATGAGGAGCTATTAGCTGTGCACCGTCATTCCAGTATGCCTTATAACCATTATATTCTTTGGGGTTATGAGAGGCGGTTAACACTACACCACTATGACAGTTAAGCTCTCTGATGGTAAATGATAGTTCTGGAGTTGGCCTTAAAGATTCAAACAAATAGACTTTGAAATCATTGGCAGAAAAAACATCAGCTACAATTTGTGCAAATTTTTGACTATTGTTTCTACTATCACAAGCTATGGCAACTTTGATTTGCTCGTTCGTAAAGCTCTTTTTCAAGTAGTTGGCAAGACCCTGAGTAGCCATGCCTATGGTATATTTATTCATGCGGTTTGACCCAACACCCATAATGCCTCTTAAGCCACCAGTGCCAAATTCCAAATCTTTATAAAATGCTTCGGTTAAAGCATTATTATCTTTTTTAAGCGCTTCTATTTCTGCTATTGTCTCCGCATCAATACCACTGCTGATCCACTGGTCTGCTACTTGAACTACATCTCTTGTCATTATTATAAATTACCTCTAAGTTCTTGTTCTCTTTCTATTGCCTCAAATAGTGCTTTAAAGTTTCCTTTTCCAAATGATTTAGCGCCTTTTCTTTGGATGATTTCATAAAATAATGTCGGTCTATCCTGCACTGGCTTGGTGAATATTTGCAGTAGATACCCTTCATCATCTCTATCAACAAGTATGTTGAGCTTTTTAAGAGGCTCTAAGTCTTCATCAATTTCTCCAACTCTGTCTAGAAGATCATCATAATAGGTGTCAGGAACCACAAGGAAATCAACTCCTCTTTTTCTAAGTTCAGAAACCGTATAAACAATATCATCTGTGGCAATAGCAATGTGCTGCACCCCTGATCCTTTATAAAAATCTATATATTCTTCGATTTGGGATTTCTTCTTACCCTCGGCTGGTTCATTTATTGGAAACTTAATATAACCATTGCCATTAGAAACTACTTTAGACATTAAAGCTGTATACTCTGTGCTTATGTCCTTATCGTCAAATGTGATAAGCAGTTTGAAGCCCATTACATCTTCATAAAACTTAACCCACTTATTCATTTGACCCCAGTCAACATTGCCAACGCAATGATCAACATATTTTAAACCTATGGGCTCTACTTCTAATTCAGTTGATTTTGGCTGAAACCCTGGAAGGAAAGCTCCTTTGTAATTCTTGCGTTCAACAAAAGTATGGATAGTATCTCCATAAGTTTTAATAGCAGCAACAACTACTTCTCCATTATCATCATTTAAAACTTTAGGCTCAAAAGCAACTTCAGCTCCACGCTTTGTTGTTTCTTCAAAGGCACTTCTGGCATCATCCACCCAAAGGGCTAATACTTTTACACCATCACCATGCTTTCTTACATGGTCATTTATTTCTGAATCAGGAACTAATGATGAAGTTAATA
>NZ_SMLV01000241.1 GCF_009711525.1 Fulvivirga lutimaris | reverse complement strand
CTCTTCTGACAGGTCAGAAGAGCTCATAATATTTTTTATAATAGTGTAGGCTAATACTGACTTATCTTCCCCTAACACAAAATGTTAAGGCTGGAATTAGCACCTTTGTCAATTTAATTGACATGGTTGCCAAGGCTTCACAGGGCCATATCCCTCTGCCTTTCTTGATAAGATTATCACAAAGAACTTAACTTCAAATATATTACAATTTTAACAATCTCTACTTAAAATTTCAATTGTCAAAGCTAATAGTCAATAAATAACCCGTAAGGCGTCAAAAGGTTGTTTTAAACCCCTGATTCGACAGGATTTGAGCTGCCTAAGCTTACCGCAACAGTCCACTGTTATCCTGCTCCTAAGAACGAGGTCTCGGCTGGGCCGAGATGAGGCCTTGTTTTGGAAAAAGGCTCACTCGGTATTGTTTTTAATGTTAGGTTTAAAAAACACGGTCAAGCCTTACGGGCAGTGCAAATTTAGAATTAAAATGAGAGGAAATGCATTCAATAATTTTATTTTTACTCAGAACACAAAATATTTCAACCTTTAACTATAAATAATGGAATCAACAGAATTAAATGAGGGTATCAGACTTACCGGACAGGCACTAAGAAACCTAAATGAAACACGAAAATGGACCATGTTCATTTCAATTTTTGGGTTTGTAATGGTAGGGTTTATGCTCATAATGGCACTATTTGCCGGATCTTTTCTTAGCAACCTTCCAAATGCCCAAGGCATGCCTACCGGTATATTTAGTTTCATTTATATATTAATAGCACTGCTATACTTTTTCCCAATATACTATTTGTATAAATTTTCAGCTCACATGAAACTAGGCATCGTCATGAAATCGGAACAGGAAGTGGAGGACGCATTTAAACACTTAAAATCTCATTACAAATTTATGGGTATACTACTCGCTATTGTCTTAGCGTTTTATGTATTGATATTTTTTGGAAGCGTACTATTTGGCACAATGCTGAGTATGTAAATTGCTGGCGTTGAAGGTCATGAGAATGTAAACCTCAAATATTTGATATCATGACCTTCAGCACCAAACTTCTGCTCATATCTGGTTCTAATATCATGACATTCATGAACATATTCCGAATGATACAGATCATGGGTGAAATGTAAATCCTTTATATCATCTCGTAACTTTAAGGCTTCCAGGGTATAATCAAACAAGCCTGTATTATCTGTTTTAAGCCTTATTATACCTTCCTTTGATACAATAGACTTATAGATATTAATAAATCTGGAATGGGTGACTCTCCTTTTCTCATCCCTATCTCTGGGTCTTGGATCAGGAAAAGTGATCCATATTTCATCTACTTCTCCTGGCTCGAAAAAGTTGTTTAGCTCTAGCAAATGTGTTCTTAAAAAGGCAACATTCTCCAACCCCTCTTCTTCAGCTATGGCGCTTCCCTTCCATATCCTATCACCTTTAATGTCAATACCGATATGATTGCTATTAGGAAAAAGTCTTCCTAACCCAACAGTATATTCGCCTCTACCACAAGCCAGTTCAAGAGTAATTGGGTTGTTGTTTTGAAAAACTTCGTTATGCCAATTACCTTTAACTTTCTCATAAATGACCTTACTTGGTTCAATAACATTAGCTCGTTCTGCTATTTCAGCAAAACGTTTTAGCTTTCCTCTACTCATTCAGGGTTAAATTTTATAGACCTTCAATTTCTGCGACAACAAAGTTACTGCCTCCAATAAAAATGAAGTCATTTTCAGTCGCATTATTTTCTGCTACCTCGATCGCTTTATTCACATTGGGAATACAATAGCCAATCAAATCGTACTCACTGGCCACCTGCTGTAGTTTGGCTGCGGGCAATGCTCTTGGTATATCAGCCTGACAAAAATAATACTGAGCTTCCATAGGTAGTAGTTGCATAACTGATGTAAGCTCTTTATCATTTACCACACCGATAACTATGTGTAATTTATCGTACTGATAATTGTTGATTTGATTAACTACATATTTTAACCCAGCCTCATTATGACCAACATCACAATATTTAGCAGGCTTTGAGCCCAACTTTTGCCAGCGCCCTTTTAAACCTGTTATTGTAAAAGCTTCTTCCACTCCGGCTACAATAGCATCATCATCCACATCAAACCCTCTGCCTCTCAGAACCCCAACAGCTTTAATCACTCCTTTCAAATTTCTTTGTTGATATGCGGCTTCTTGAACATTATGAACCTTAATCTCCATGTTGTTAGTGCTAATGACTAACCCATCGTCAACTCCTATTTGAACATCATCTTCAGCGAAATAGAGGTCAGAATTTAGCTCCCTTGACCTTTCAATAAAAACATCTTCAATCTCGGTCTGACGTTCGCTTATAACTGTAGGGATATGCTCTTTAATAATACCTGCCTTTTCTCCGGCTATCGTTTTTATATCATTCCCAAGCCATTGTTGATGATCGTTACTAATATTAGTAATAAGTGCTACTTCAGGGATGATTACATTAGTAGAATCCAACCTGCCACCCATTCCAACTTCTATAATGGCAATATCAACCTGCTCCTTTGCAAAATAATGAAAACACATGGCCACTGTAATTTCAAAAAAAGAAGGTTGGATTTCCTCTATTAAAGGCTTGATCAAATCCACGAATTCAACTACGGCCTCTTTTGTAATTTCAACTCCGTTGATTTTTATCCGCTCTGTAAAAGACTTTAAATGAGGAGATGTATAAAGACCTGTTTTATAGCCTGCCTTTTGCATGATAGCAGCTAAATAATGCGAAGAGCTACCCTTTCCATTAGTTCCAGCTACGTGTACAGATTTAAATTGATGCTCGGGATGACCCAAAAACTGGCAGAGTTTCACCGTATTGGTCAGGTCCTTTTTATAAGCACTGGCACCATCTCTTTGGAACATTGGTAATTGTGAAAACAAGAACTTGACAGTGTTCTCATATTCTAAATCAATATCCACCATAAAATTTAAGCTATACTGGGTTATTTAGACTTAATAACAAAGGTGATTTTACCTGTAGAAACTGGTGCCACAATCGAGTTATCTGATGTTTTACTGAAAGTAAGTTTTTCAACTTCAGCTCGGTATATTTTTTCTACTGCAGGACTAACACTTCTTTCTATTGTACGAACTGAAAGTATCTCTCCCTGATCATCAATTTTAATTTCAAAAACAATTCGACCATTTTCAATGGAAGTGTCTTTTGGTCTTGGTTCAAAATCCCAAACCCAACCTGTCAACTGCAAAGCAGAACCACCGCCACCTCCAGGCTGACCATAAAGTGCCCTGGAGTCCAATGTTCCTTCTTCATGGCCTTTATCACCTACTTTGTTAGTATTATCACCATGATTAGCCGCCTTCTGTTCAGTTGCCTCTCCATCCTTTCCTTTAGCCCCATCTTCTGGCTTAGTGACTTCAGTTTTTTCGACTGGCTTGGTTGTTTCCTTTTTAACCTCTTTTGGTGTCTCTTTTACAGGCTTTACCTCTTCTTTAACCACTTCTTTTGCTACTACATCTGGTGAAGACTGTTCGTTTACAGTTGTCTCTTCCACAACTGGTTCAGCCACCTCATTCACCTCTTCAGTTTGAGTATCATCAGTTGACTCTACCGTTTCCTCGGGCAATTCATTTTCGGCTGCTTCTTCCTGCGATTGACTGTCATTAGCTTCTACCTCTGGTTGTTCTTCTCCAGATCCAACATTGTCCAGTCCAAAATTTAGTTCAATACCATATTCAGGGAGGGGCGGATCTGGCTCCTTCCATGCCAGCATAAATAAAAAAGCAACGAGCAATAAGGCATGCAAAGTCACCGATGCTATGGCAGCGGTTCTTCTGTTTTTCTTATCGTTTTGCTCTTCGCTCATTTACTTTGGTTTAGTCGCAATAGACACCTTAGCTTCCAATGAAGTAGCTAAATCAGCTACAAATACTAAATGCTCAGTTGGTACGCTGCTATCTATATGGAGTACAACAACTCCCTCATTCCCTACCAACTTACTTCTTAGCTCACCTTCAAGGCGGCCTTTTGATACCTTCTTATCATTAACGTAATAATCCAGCTCTTTGGTTATAGTCACAGACACTTTCTGCATTTCAACCGTAGAAGACTTGCTTGTAGGCAAATTAACAGGTAAACCTGATGGCGTAATAAAAGAAGAAGTAAGCATAAAGAACACCAATAACAGAAAAATGATATCTGTCATTGAAGCCATGCTAAACATCGGCTCTACATTATGTTTTGATTTTAAAGACACTTGAGCTTAGTTTTTTGGTTCTTGAAGAAGATCAATAAATTCAACGGAGCTATACTCCATCTTATGAACAATCTTTTGAACTCTTGTTACAAGGTAATTGTAACCCAGATAGGCTATGATACCTACAAACAGACCCGCTGCAGTAGTAATCATGGCTGTATAAATGCCTTCAGAAAGTAATTTAGGGCTCACTGAGCCTTCCTCCTGTGCAATGGCGATAAATGCCTGAATCATACCTATAACGGTACCTAAGAAGCCTAGCATAGGCGCTGAGCCTGATATAGTCGCTAATAATGAAAGGTTCTTCTCCAGTTTGAAAATTTCTATCTTACCAACATTTTCTATCGATACCTCAATGTTCTTCAATGGACTCCCAATTCTACTCACTCCTTTCTCAATCATTCTGGCAATTGAAGAATCTTCATGATGACAAAGCATTTTGGCTCCATTGATATCACCTTTTTCAACTAACGAGCGGATCTGGTTCATAAACCCTTCAGAAGGCATTGCCGCTTTTTTAATAGTGAGCACCCGCTCAATAAAAATATACACGGCAGCAATGGACAAAAGTGCTATAGGTATCATCATAAAACCTCCTTGGAAGAGGAGGTCTATAATTCTTACAGATTCAGGAGAAGTTGCTGCAGAGGTTGTATCCACTGCAGTCTGTATTTGTGCTAATGTCATAGTTAATATCTGATTACCCAAACTTCCTCGCCATACTCACTCTTCAACTCATTAGCTCTGTTTTCAGCAGCAGCCCAAGTATCAAGATTATCAACGGTAATTCTATGAAATTTACTAGTTCCATATGGTGGTATTATTTGAATACTCACACCTGTTTTTGTTAATTTATTAGCAAAATCCATTGCCAAATCTCCGTCAATATCACTGGCAATAACAACGTAGTAACGTCCGGTTCTTGCGGTAATTGTCTCAACGGTTCCTATTTTCGGTTTGGCAGCTTCTTCAGCAGCTAGTCTTGCAGCTTCTCTATCGGCAGCTTCCTGTGCTAACCGTTCTTCTTCAGCTTTTTTCTCAGCAGCTAAACGTTTAGCCGCTTCCTCTTGCTTGAGTTTTTCTATTCTAGCCTGTTCCTTTTCCTGAGCTGGCTTGTGAATAAAGAAATACCATCCACCTACGCCCAGTACTGCTAAAATTAATACAATAGCTACGATCTTGCCTGTGTTAGAACTCTCCTCTTGCGGAGGGGTGTAACTTCCTGGCACGTATTCATCAGTTTCTTCCTGCTCATTTTCCTGAGCATAAGTATCTTGATAATCTGAAGAGTAACTATCACTTTCAGAATCCTCTGAAGCATCAGTATCATCTGAATAGGTAGATGAAGAGTCTTCTGAATAAGAAGAAGTGCTGTCATCATATGAACTAGAAGTATCTTCCTCAGTGGTTTCGTCTAACGGTTGATAATCGACATCGGGTAAACCAAAACTATCATCGGCTTCATTAAAATCATTTTGGTTATCATCGTTAAAGTCGTTGTTATCTTCTATTTCATCATCTTTTTTCTTAGCCATTATATATGCTTTAAGGTTGTTGGTTAAGTAAGTTAATACAAAAATAATCGAATTTTCGACTGTGCAAAATCTAAAGAACTTACATTAAGCACATTACAATATAGGAATTTATGGCAATAACACTATTATAGGCCCTTAAAAGCTATATGTTACACCTGCCAGCACCTGTAAACCTCTGGATGGGTAATTATATAAAACCTCGTATTCGTTCGATAATAAGTTGTTTAATCTGATAAAAGCCGAGAATTGCTTTGAAAAAAGATATTCTGCCTTTAGATTCAAATCAAGTGCCGCATCCAGATCAACGTCTTCACTAGTATTAAAGTCAAAAGCTTTTATTCCTCCCAACATATAGGCTTCCGCTTCAAACCTGAATTTATCATATAGCTTGTAGGTAGAAATTGCAGACACTTTATAGATAGGCCTGTGATAAGCCTCTTGTATTTCGTCTGTATCATAACCCCAGTAATCCCCACGGAGAATAAACCTCAAAGCTTCGTTTCTATTGTAGCTCAATTCGCCATAGATATTTACCAATGAAGTACTCCCCTTGTCATAAACAACCATAAACTTAGATTGGTCAAGTGGGCTGTTTATAAAGTAGTACATGTTTTTATAAGTGCTAACGCTAATCCCTGATCTAAAGCCCATTTTACTACTCAAACTACCTTCTATACCACCATAAAGCTGAAATGTTTTATTGGTATTAAAAGCCTGAGCATTGGGCATAAGGTAAGGGTTCTCATTGGTCATCTTTCTTAACGTGAGCTTTTCAATATCTCCATCAATACCTGCAAACACAGTAAACCCTGATGATAACTGATAACGTGCTTTACCCACTGGATAAAAATGCACCTCATCAGAATCTCCTAAAGTATCATTTTCATAAATCGCCTTGAATCCTGCACTAATCAAAAAACCTCCATACTCAAATGTTAATGTTGGATTAACACGGAAAATATTTCTAGTCTTTACATCAAGAAGTGCATCTTTCTGTGAGATAATATCCAAATCACTTTTTATCTCAGCTTTGGTTGTTCCGCCTATGTTAAAACCAGTATTAAGATCTATCTGAAATTCACTTTCCTTAGCTTCATAATTATCTGTTAAATAGTCAAACTGAAAACCTGCTAAGTAATTCAATTTGGCATCAGCCTTAGTATTTTCAAGATATCCCTGAATATGCATGACGCTAAAATTCTGCTTTAATGTATCCGTGTCAATCTCTTGATTTTCAGGGTATCCATAAAAGTTATAACGTCTTCTATCAAAGCCCACTTCACCACTTGCCGTAACATTGTTTCCAAAATACTTACCGAACAAGCTACCATTCATTACCCCAGAACCAGAGTTCTTACCATCAACAGGTCCATTTCTGGAATCAAGGAAATTAAAATGAGCTCCATACATCATTTGGTTATCTCTCTTATTTGAAAAATAACCTTCCAGGTACGGTGTAACATAGTTGCCGAACCCTGCTTTCACATAATTGCCATATAACTTATTTAAAGGCTCATCTTTCATTCTTAACGGCCTAACTCTAATATTTAAAGCTGGCAGTGGCAAGTTCAAATTGCTAAAGAAGTACTCCAAGTTTGGCTGAGTTCTAACTATGCTGGAGGGCGGTATTTTCTCAAAATTACGATTCGCT
>NZ_SMLV01000328.1 GCF_009711525.1 Fulvivirga lutimaris | reverse complement strand
CCGATATTCTATTTCGGCATCATCGGGTGATGTTTTGGTTTTTTCATTTATCGGGTATCTCACGCAAGAAGTACCAGTAGGCGCACGATCTACAATTGATGTAACTATGGCAATCGATGCACAGCAGCTAAGTGAAGTGGTTGTTGTAGGTTACGGTACGCAAAGTAGAGCTGAAGTTACCGGAGCTATTTCAACTATTGAGGCCGACCAGATTAATAGTCTGCCGGTGGCCAGGGTTGATCAGGCGCTACAAGGACAGGCTCCAGGTGTAACTGTTATTAATAATGGTGCTCCAGGAGATGAACCCACTATTAGAATTAGAGGGCTTGGAACGACAGGTAATAATGCTCCTCTGTATGTAATAGATGGTGTAATCGCATCAGGAATTGGTGACCTGAACTCACAGGATATTGAATCCATTCAAGTATTGAAGGATGCCTCTACCGCTGCGGTATATGGGTCAAAGGGCTCAAACGGTGTGATTATCGTAACTACCAAAAAAGGTAGACCAGGTAAAATACAGGTAAGTGCCAATGCTTATGCCGGTACACAATGGACTAATAAACGTTTTGATTTACTAAATACGGATCAATATCTTCAATATGCTTCGGAGGCCTTTAGTTCTCCTACGAGGGCATCAGATCCACAATATGCTAACTTATTTCAAAGCACCACGGATTGGCAAGATGCTATTTTCCAAGCCGGGACGGTTCAAAACTATAATGTTTCAGTTGCAGGCGGTGGTGAAAATAATACTTTCAGAGTCTCCGGTGGTTATTTATCCCAAGAAGGAGTTGTAAGATCTACTGATTATGACAGGTATAATTTCAGAGCAAATAGCACATTTAATATTGGAAAAAAACTCGAGATTGGCGAGAATTTAAGTTTAGCCTATTCAGAGCAAAGTCCGCTTTCCGCCTCAGGTGGTCGTTCTGTCATTGAACATGCGATAAAAGTCGCCCCGTACCTTCCGATATTTGATGACCGTACTGAAGGAGGATTTCGTGGCCCTAACTCAGGTTTAGATGGCGGTAACGATGCCGAAAACCCGGTAAGAGTTTTGGAGCTCGGATCTAGGAACAATCAGTCAGTAGCGTTATTAGGAAATATTTACGGTGAGTATCAAATTATCGATGGACTTACATTTAAAAGTCAGATAGGTCTTGATTACAGGACTTCAAAATACCACACATTTACTCCAACATACAATGATGACCCTGAAGGAGCTACACATTCATCAACTTTCGCCCGAATTCGAATTAACGATGCGATATTAGCCTCCACTTATTTAACCAATAGCCTTCGATATAAAAAGTCATTTAATGAGGTTCATAATGTGGAAGTATTATTATTGGCTGAGCAAACAAGAAGCAAATCAACGTTTTTAAATACTTATAGCCAAAACTATATAACCAACCAAGTTGAACAGATATCAAATGTAGATGCCGATGTAGGCTCTTCGGAGTTTAACTATTATCGATTAGGTTACCTGGGAAGGGTTAACTATAGCTATAAAGAAAAGTACATTGTAGCTGCTTCGATTAGAAGAGATGGAAGCTCCAGATTGGGATCCAACGAAAAGTGGGGATGGTTTCCATCTTTCGCTGCGGGCTGGAATATTGGTAAAGAGCAATTTTTTGCATCTTCAAACATTGTTAACGACTTGAAGCTACGTGCCAGCTATGGTCAAACCGGTAATGATAATTTCGGTGACTATTCGGCTACAGTAGGTATTGAAAGCGATTTTCACTATCCGATTGGTGGAGAAGATGCCGTAGGGGCGGTTCCTCAGGGCCTTGGCAACAATGACCTTGTGTGGGAATCAACTAAAATGACGAATATCGGATTGGACTTTACATTATTCGATTATGCTATCAACGGTTCGTTAGAAGTTTACAATAACACAAGTGATGACTTAATAATCAACAGACAGCTACCAGTATCTTTGGGATATCCTAACCCTGCGAGAATAGAAAATTCCGGATCGATAGAAACTAAAGGTATTGAACTAAACTTGGGCTACGATCATTTTGGTGGTGAAGTGGAATGGTCTGTAAGTATGAATTTAGGTACATCCACAAATGAAGTTATAAGTTTAGGAGGGGTTGAACAGTTTTCAGGCGGAGGTTTTGAAAATGAAAACATATCATATGTTATACCAGGTGAGCGTGCCTTCCAATTTTATGGGTGGCAATTTGATGGCATTTTTGATTCTGATGCTGAAGCCAATGAATACATGGGGGGATCACAATATAATGATCTTAACGCTCGAGGAGGAGATTTCCGTATAGTTGACACTGATGGTGATGGTGAAATAACTGCGGATGATCGTACCATCATTGGAAACCCTTTCCCTAAGCTTACTTATGGCCTGAATGGATCAGTAAGGTTTAAAGGATTTGACCTTTCGTTATTCTTTAGTGGTGTATATGGAAATGAAATTTATAACACAAATATCTACGACCTTGAAGGTATGCCGAGACTGTTTAATGCTGGTGTAGCCGTATTAAATAGATGGACACCAACTAATAATACAGAAGATGGAGTGCCGCGTGCGGGAGGTGCCGCTACAAATACCCAAATTTCTAGCCGTTTTGTTGAGGATGGTTCTTTTGCAAGACTTAGAAACCTTACCCTCGGTTATGATTTAAGGAACATAGTAAAAGTAGACGGTATCTCTAAATTTAGAGTATATGTTTCAGCAATGAATCTACTCACTTTTACAGATTATTCCGGTTTAGATCCGGAAGTGGGACAGCAGGTAACTGTTGAGCCTGGTCAGGCTCCGCAGGTGCAGGGCACTACAGCAACAACAGGCGGTATACCAATTGTCAACTTCGAAAATGGAATAGATAGGGGAAATTATCCTGTGCCAAAGACATTTACAGCCGGAATTGAAATCACATTTTAAGTAAAATACTGATAAGCCATGAATTTCAAAAAAATAAAATATACAATTATATTAGGTCTGCTTATAGGAATAACCAATTCCTGTGATAAAGATGTTCTGGATCAGGTAGATCCAAACCGTCTGTCTCCAGAGACCTTTTTAGAATCACCTTCGCAAGTTCAATCTGCTGTGAATGCTATTTATGCCAATTTGCAAACTAGAGGATTATTCTCAAGGCATATGTTTTTCGCAATGGATAATATGGGTCATGATAATGATCATACAAATAATCCGCAGCTCGAAGCAGATAAGTTGCAATATTTACGATTTACCTTTGATGCAACCCATGGTCCGATCAGAGCTTTTTGGGAAAGCTGCTATCACGGTATAAACAAGGCAAATTTCTTATTAAATAGTCAGGAGAAACTTGAGGCTGCTGTTGAGGAATTTGAAGATTTTACAGAAGCTGATAAAAATCGTGCTAATGGTGAGGCTCAATTTTTAAGGGGATATTATTATTTCCTTATTGCTTCCAGATTTGGAGATGCCCCGTTGATCACGGTTATACCTCCAGATGGGGGTGGTTTTGAAAAGAGTCCCCAATCGGCCATCTATGATCAGATTGAAAGTGATCTTACTGCTGCCGCTAACAATTTGCCAGCTCCAGGTGATACAGAGCCTGGTCGTGCTTCGAGAGGTGCTGCGCTTGCACTATTAGGTAAGGTACACTTATATCAGCAAGAATATGCTGAGGCCAAGGCTGCCTTTGATCAAGTATATGGTCAGTATACCCTGGCAGCTAATTTCTATGACAATTTCATGGAGGAAACTGAACATAATTCTGAAATAATTTGGGGAGTGGAATATGCCAACCTTGGTAATAGTGCGCAATGGAACTCTGATTTTAATGGAATTGGATTAAATGAAACTACGTTCCGCGGTCAAGAATATGGTTTCAATGATTGGTTTAATGTATATCCTTCTGGAGACTTGGTAGCTGAGTTTGAAACTGGTGACCCTCGCAGAGCTCAGACTTTCTATTTTAATGGAGATACTTTTGCAGGAGGAACCGTAAGTTTACCTGCTTATGATGATACCCCGGATGATGGTATTGATAACCCTGTTCAAAGACAACAGGCATGGAGAAAGTATCAAAACTACTATAGAAGGGCAAATGAAGAACTAGCTTCAACCATCAATTTCCAAGTGATTCGTTATGCTGACGTGCTGCTAATGATGGCAGAAGTTTACAATGAAACAGACCCAAGCGGAGCAGCTACCATTGGCTACCTCAATGAGGTAAGAGACAGGGCAGGAATGCCTCATTACGGAACCACAGAAATGAATGATGCTGGTTACCCCGTAACTACTAAGGAGGAGCGATTTGCTGCTATCATGCATGAACGCAGAGTGGAGTTGGCGGGTGAACAGTCCCGATTCCCTGATCTTGTAAGATGGGGATTGGCTGATGATGAATTGAGTCAATTTGGATTTAAGCCAAATAAACATGAATTCTTTCCTATTCCTCAGCAGGAGATTAATACCAATGAGGCTTTGACCAATGAGGATCAAAACCCTGGTTACTAAAAATCAACACTCAGAAAAGAGATGGTCAGCAAGATCATCTCTTTTTTTATTTAGTTAACTTAACCCCTAAAATTTATTTGCCTGACATGATAAAACGAATGTTGTCTATTGGTTGTGCAATAGCCTTATTTGCTGCCTGCAATCCGGTGAAAAATGAAGAATCCAATAGCGAAGAATCCTCTTCTCTTTTTACTAAAGTTTCTTCAGCTCATACTCAAGTTAAATTTAAAAATACCCTCACGGAGACAGATACATTTAATTACTTCAGCTACAGTTACATTTATATGGGGGGTGGGGTATCCGTGGCAGACTTTAATAATGACGGCCTCACCGACATTTATTTTGTAGGTAATATGGTTGATAATCGGCTATACCTAAACAAAGGAGATCTTGTATTTGAAGACGTAACAGAAGCTTCTGGTGCTGCCGGAGATGCAAGATGGATGCTTGGGTCTACAGTCTGCGATATAAATAATGATGGTCTTCTAGATATTTACATTAGTGTTTCCGGTAAGGATGAGATTTGTAAAAATCTACTTTATGTAAATAAAGGCATTGGAGATAATGCAGTACCTAGGTTTGAGGAAGAGGCTGATAAATATGGAATAGCCGATACTGGTCACAGTACGCAAAGTGTATTTTTCGACTATGATAATGACGGAGATCTTGACTTATATGTAGCGAACTACCCAATCACCAACTTCAAGGCCCCTTCATTTTATTATAAACAAATGCTAATTAACGCTAAAATGAAGTCTTCAGATCATTTATATAAAAACAATGGTGATGGTACCTTCACTGATGTTACAGAGGCATCTGGTATTCTGAACTTTGGTCTGTCTTTAGGTATTACTATAACCGACCTCAATGAAGATGGGTTTAAGGATATTTATGTATCGAATGATTTCGCTAGTCCAGATATGCTATACATGAATAATGGAGATGGTACTTTTACGGACCGTATAAAAGAACTCACTAAACAAACTTCTTACTACGGCATGGGACTGGATATTGCCGATTTTAACAATGACGGACTTATGGATATCATTCAGGTAGACATGGCTCCTGAAGATAATAGAAGGTCAAAGGAAAATATGGCAGGAATGGATCCTGCTGCATTTTATGAGCTGGTGGATCTAGGGCTTCACCATCAGTATATGTACAATTCTTTTCAGCTCAACCGAGGGCTTGATGAAAATGGAATGCCGCAATATAGTAATATAGCCAAGCTGGCAGGTGTTTCTTCAACGGACTGGAGCTGGGCCTCTTTATTTGCTGATTTTGATAACGATGGCTGGAAGGATATCTTCATCACCAATGGTACAAGAAGAGATATCAATAACAATGACTTTTTTAAAAAATTGGAATCTAAAGACGTATACTTTAGCTCGACCAGTAATAATAAGATTGAAGATCAATTGGAGAATGTGAAGAAGATGCCTTCTGAACCAATTGCTAATTACATTTATAAAAACAACGGAGACTTAACCTTTACCAAAGAAATTGAAACCTGGGGGTTGGATGATGAAAGTTTTTCAAATGGAGCTGTTTATGTTGACCTTGACAATGATGGAGACCTGGAACTTGTCGTCAATAACATTGATAATGAGTCAGTAATTTATAAAAACACGGCAGTTGAGAAGAATAACTCGAATTTTTTGAAAATCGAGTTTGAAGGCTCCAAATTAAATAAATTAGGCCTGGGTGCTAGGGCTGAAGTATGGAGTGAAAACATGCGTCAAGTGGCGGAATTAACACTTACCCGGGGGTATGAGTCATCTGTAGAGCCTATACTATACTTTGGCTTAGGAAAGAATAAGGTAGACTCTTTATTAATTACCTGGCCTGATAAAAAGAGCCAATTAATCAGAAATGTGGAAGTAAATCAAAAATTGGTAGTGAGCTATGAAGATGCTGATCAAAGTGAGCATGGAAGGCCTGATCATAAAATAGAGCCGATTTTTGAAGATATTACGGATCGCTTTTCTAAACTGCCGGTGCATAAAGAAAACGAATTCGATGATTTTGGATTACAGGTACTCTTACCTCATAAAATGTCAAATTTTGGCCCGGCACTGGCTGTTGGCGACATCAATGGAGATACATTAGATGACTTTTTTGTTGGAGGTGCTTCTGGCTTTAACGGGGCATTGTATCTTCAAAATGCCCAAGGAGAGTTTGATAAGGTCGATTTTCAACCTTCTGAAGATGCTATATATGAGGATCTTGGAGCTACTTTTTTTGATGCAGATGGAGATAATGACCTGGACTTATACATAGTAAGCGGAGGTAATGAATTTGAAGAAGGCCACACCAATTATCAGGATAGGTTGTTTATCAACACTAATGGAAGTTTTACTAAAGCAGAAAAGGGCCTGCCTACTATCAGTGCTAGCGGGTCATGTGTAAAACCATTTGATTATGATAATGATGGCGATTTGGACCTTTTTGTGGGTGGACGATTACGACCAGGTAAATATCCTTACGCAGGCACCACTTATCTATTGGAGAATAATGCTAAAAACGGACAACCTAATTTTGAGATAGTTACCGATAAAGTTGCACCTGGCCTGTCCGATATTGGTATGGTAACCGATGCTCTCTGGGCAGACTTTAATGGAGACAATGTAACTGATTTACTGGTAGTAGGAGAGTGGATGCCTATTACGGTGTTAATAAATGAGAATGGTATTTTTCAAAACCGATCAAGCGATTATTTCAATGAAAATACAACAGGTTGGTGGTTTAGCATCGATCAGGGTGACTTTGACAATGATGGAGATTCTGATTTTGTTATAGGTAATCTGGGACTCAATTATAAGTACCAGGCACAGAAGGACAAACCATTTAATGTATACGCCAATGATTTTGATAATAATAATCAGAGTGATATTGTATTGAGTTATCACAACTCTGGTAAGGAATACCCTGTGCGAGGAAGGGGATGTTCTTCTGCACAAATTCCAGCAATCAAAACAAAATACAAAGATTACAAGTCATTCTCTCAGGCCAGTGTCATAGATATATATGGCGATGATAACCTTGAAAATTCCCTGAGCTATAGTGTAGAGAGTTTTGCTAGTGTAGTCTTAAAAAATAATGGCAAGAGCTACCAAATCGTAAACTTACCCAATGAGGCGCAACTCTCACCGATTAACGATATGATTGTTCAGGATTTTGATAAAGATGGGAACCTTGATTTACTGGTAAGTGGTAATTTGTATTCCTCAGAAGTAGAAACTCCACGAGGAGATGCTGGCATAGGACTTTATTTAAAAGGGGATGGTATGGGTAATTTTCAACCGCTAACATTTAACGAAAGCGGTGTGTATATACCATACGATTCAAAACACTTGAGTACAATTGAAATCAATGACCGTTCAGCATTTGTGTCAGTAAGTAATCAAGGTCCGGTACAGATTTTTAGTAAAAAACCCTAACCGCAGTAGTAAGAATATTCTAAAAAGAGCTATTCAAAAGCAACAAAACAAGCCTTATCTTTAATGAACGCGAACAACAATATTTTCATGCATCTATTAATGAATTGCACGAGATATGCCATTTGTTTACTCTCAATAGTAACGTTGGGATGCAATACATCTGAAAAACCAGAGAGGGAGCTATTTACCTATGTTAATCCTGACGAGTCTGGGGTTCAATTTGTAAATGCTGTAGAAATGACAGACTCAATCAATATACTGAATTATATCTATTCCTATAATGGCTCTGGTGTCGGTGTTGGTGATATTGATAACGATGGGCTGGAAGATCTGTTTTTTGCTGCGAATCTTGAGAGTAGTAAGTTATATCTCAATCAGGGTGATTTGAAATTTAAAGACATCACTACTTCAGCAGGAGTAACAACTAATCGATGGTGTACAGGAGTGAGCATGGTAGATATTAATACTGACGGCTTTCTCGATGTGTATGTGAGTGTGGCTGGAGCACCGAATCCTGCAGCAAGAGCCAACCTTTTGTTTATAAATAATGGCGACCAGACATTTCGTGAAGAAGCTTCGGCCTATGGCATTGCAGACACTTCCTATACCACCCACGCTGCTTTTTTTGATTATGACAGAGATGGAGATCTTGACCTGTACCTGCTCAATCATGCCAATGACAGGACAGTGCTCAATACTCCAATACCCAAAATGGTAGACGGCCAAGCCCAAAGTACGGACAAACTGTATAGAAATAATGGACCAGGTAAGGCTTTTACGGATGTCTCTGCAGAAGCAGGAATCTTGATAGAAGGCTATGGGTTAGGAGTAGCTGTGAGTGATATAAACAAGGACGGGTGGCCTGACCTCTACATATCTAATGATTTTATCTACAACGATCTACTCTATATTAATAACCAGGATGGGACTTTTAGCAATGTTATAAAAGGGGTAATCCAAGAGCAAACATATAATGGAATGGGTAATGAAGTAAGCGATTTTAATAATGACGGATTGCCCGATGTTGTAGTAACTGATATGCTTCCTCCTGATCCTGTAGGAGAAAAAACTATGGCCAGCTTTATGACATACGATAAGTATGTCAATATTTTGGACAAGGGGTATGAACCTCAGTTCATGAGAAATACACTTCAGATGAATCAGGGTGATATGAATTTTATAGAAATTGGTCGCTATGCAGGTATTTACCGGACTGACTGGAGCTGGGCACCGTTGATGGCTGATTTTAATAATGATGGATGGAAAGATCTTTATATAACCAATGGCTATTTAAAAGACATAACTGATAAGGATTTCGTTGATTACAATAATAACCTTACCATGTTTAAGAGTAAGGAAGTTGCTAATGAAAAGACACTACAAAGAATGGATGAGCTCAACGGTAGAAAACTCTCCAACTTCATGTTTCAAAATAAAACCGACCTCACTTTTTCAGATCAAACGAAAGCTTGGGGATTAGAAAATGATTCGTTTTCTAATGGAGCCGCTTATGCTGATCTTGATAATGATGGAGATCTTGATATGGTGGTGAATAATATTAATGATCCTGCTTTTGTGATTCGGAATAATATGAAGAACGACAATCATATTAGCATTCAACTTAAAGGTCCAACGGACAACCCTCAAGGTCTTGGAACACAGCTAACAGCTACTACTAAAAACAATAAGCAATTTATAGAACAAACCATATACAGAGGTTTTATGAGCTCTATGACCGCAAAGGTTCATTTTGGCTTTGGTGAAGATTCTGTTATTCAGCAGCTTGAAGTCCTTTGGCCAGATGGTAGCTACCAGACTATTAATGATATTCCTGCAAAAGGTACACTGACAATCGATTATAATGACCGTGAAAGCCGAGAGGTCTATGAGGCTGAAGCACCTCCTTACTTTGAGGATATCACGGCTAAATACAATATTGCTTATAAGCACAACGGTCGTGACCCTGTCAATTTTAAGGTGCAGCCCTTGCTACCTTATCGCGTGTCGGCTACCGGGCCTGTGCTGGCATCCGGAGATCTTGATGGTAATGGTATGAGCGACCTTGTCATAGGAGGAGGTTCTACTGCGCCAACTAAGATTCTTTTTCAGGACAAAACTGCTCAATATGAAGAAGTTTCATTGGCCGGTACTACAGGAAGTGAAATTACAGCAATTGAGATTTTAGATATTAATAATGATGGTCTCAATGACATTTATTTGGCGTGTGGAGGTTCATCAAGTGCACCAGGTGGTTCTAATTATAGTGATAAAGTGTACCTGGGTACAGGTACTAAGGCAATGAAGCTTGCTGAAAATGTTGTTCCTGTCCATAGCAGCACTTCTACTGTTGCAGCTGCTGATTTTGATCAGGATGGAGATCTGGATTTATTTGTAGGTGGATACGCAGTGCCACAAAATTTCCCGGCTGTTGAGAGAAGCTATGTGCTTCGAAATGATAATGGACGTTTCATGGATGTTACAACCGAAGTATCTGAAAAATTATTGCATCCTGGATTGGTAAAGGGTGCTGCATGGGGTGATGTAAATAATGATGGTATGCCAGACCTTATGCTGGTGGGTGAGTGGATGCCAATTCAATTGTTTATTAATGATAGCGGCCACTTTTCATATCAAGCACAGGAAAACACCTCAGGCTGGTGGCAAAGTATTACTCCTGGGGATTTTGATGGAGATGGTGACATAGATTTTTTATGTGGCAATGTAGGCTTAAACAATAGTTACGTACCAACTTCCAGTCAACCAGTAGTACTATATGCTCCGGATTTGAATAATGATGGTACATTGGATCCTCTGATGACTTATTTTGTCAATGGCCATGAAGCTATACATGCTTCCAGGGGTGTACTTTTTAAGCAACAACCTTTCCTTAACCGCAAGTTTCAGAGTCACCTGAGTTATGCCCAAGCTTCTATTGAACAGATTATCCCATCCATTGATGGTGTAACTACCTTAGAAGCTGAAACCTTTAGTTCGGTAATCTTATATAATGACGGGAAAGGCAGCTTCAGACCCGAGCCTTTACCTGATGCTGCCCAATACTTTCCTATAAGGACTAGTGTAGCTACCGACTTAAATGGAGATGGACGTGTTGACTTTCTTCTGGGTGGGGGAATTTCAGATGTAGGTTATGACGGAAAAAGCCTTGGCCCTCAACAGCTGCTGGCCATTTATAACTATAATGCCAAAGAATCAGAGACTAAGAATATTGCAATTGGGGCTGGTGGAGATGTAGTTAGCATTGTTTCAATAGACGAAGAGTTAACAAAAGGGCACTTTGCTCTTGGTATCCGTGATCATAAAATAAAAATTATACAATTAAATCAGTAAGACTTAAGTTGTGTTATTGATTTCACAATCTGATCCTTCTTAAAGGGCACCAAATTGACTCAAGCCAGTTCGAATATATTGAGAACAGAAAAGGATAAATAAAACTGAGAGTAATCTCAGTTTTTTTGTTTTAAAGCATCAAATTCTCTTTTGATCTATAAAGCCAAATTTCCCCGCTTCACTTAATCTCAGAGCTCAAGGTCGTTAATAAAAGGAGTAACAAATAATTAAAACTTACCCTTACTTCATTTTTTGCACACTTTAATTGGAAAGTTCCAACGTTACTTGCACGCAAGTTTGCGGATTTGATCCCTTGACAGGGAAGCTTATTATCAATGCTGTCAAATTTTAAGTTGTTTATAAACTTAAAATTTAGATAAGCACGGTTGAGATTCTCCATTTTCAAGATGTATCGCAAAACAGCACTCTAAAGAAAAATTGCTAGCAATTAACTATCAAAAACTATGAACAGCTTCAATCCATGGCAACAATGTATAAAAATTGTAGTGCTGAATAGTAACATGCATTTCAAGCTCATACTGCTTTTGTTGATGCTATCTAGCGTTGGCTATGGACAAACTAAAACCACGTTTAAAGAAGGGAAGTTGAAGCGTTGGCAAGTAGGGCTCGGTTATGGCAACTTCAGAACATTTGACAAAAATGTTTCTCCTCTAATTTATAGATCCAATACTGGAGGTTTGCTCTTAGGTTTCGAAAAGGAAAACAAGAAGACCATTTGGAATATAAAAACGGAAATATTTTTAGGAAGTAATCAGTCTAAGAGGCATGGTAAACGAGAAGCCGTAATATATGACCCATACCCTCTAATTGGACAAGCGGATTCTACACATTATGTTCTTAACCCAACCCTTTCATTTGTTCATGCTAGATTGTCATTTAGCTATTTACGAGAGGTTGATAATGTAAAGAGCATTCCAATGTTTATTGGAGGAAAAATTGAAAATCAATTTTACTATGGCGCAATAGGAGGTGATGTTTGGTTTTTTAATCAGTTAGGGGCTTCTCTGGCGGGGCAATTTTTGGTTTATAGACAGGGAAAATCCAAGGTCAATTTAAATGTTAGTATTCCAATTTTTTCTCATTTGGTAAGACAGCCTTATTCACTGGATCCAAGCTTGCCCGAACAAAGTTATTTTAATGCATACTTAAAAACGGGCTCTGAATGGGGTTCGCTTAATAAATATCAGCAGTTTCAGCTAGAGGGGTATTATTTACATAAGTCTAGACTAGGGCTGTCTTACCGCTTTTCATGGATGCGCTATAATAACCATAAGGATGGGACAGTAAGAATGTATTCAAACTTAATTTCAATTATTTATTCCATTTAAATATGAGCCGAATTTGTATAATACTTATAGTAGTTGTTGCTGGTTTATGGTCATGCGATCGAATCTTACTAGGTGAGGAAATTCCGAATAGTGCGGTGGCTAACTTTGAAAGTTTATGGCAAGAATTTGATGAGAAGTACGGACTTTTTAGAGTTAAGCAAATTAATTGGGATTCTGTACACAGCATCTACAAGCCACAGGTAATGAATGTAACTTCTGAAGAGGACCTCTACTTTATACTTACTAGTATGCTTGCAATCTTAAATGATAGCCACGTAGCACTCTTGCCAGATGTGACATCTAAACTGCCTTTCTATCAATCGGGAGTTTTAGGTAAACTAGATAGTATGACCGACTTCAACCTTGAGATTGTTAAAACTAGCTATTTAAAGGAAATGAAATTTGAAGAGCCTTTTTTCACCTATGGTATTTTGAATAATAACATCGGTTACATTCATATTGAGGGCTTTAGTGATCTTCCGAAATTTCTCGAAGACCCGATGGATCATGTCCTTACAACACTTGCGGATACTGAAGGTTTGGTGATAGATGTCAGAGGCGGGTATGGTGGTGAGGATATAGCAGGGCAGTATATTGCAGGAAGATTCGCCAATATTACCGAAGTATATATGAGGACAAGGGTTAAATCTGGTCCTCAATCGGATGATTTTTCTGAGTTCCAAAATTGGAGTCTTAAACCTGAGGGGGATTTTCAATATACAAAACCAATTGTTGTGCTTACTAACAGGTTTACAATAAGTGCTCGAGAGACGTTTTGTCTTGCAATGAAAGTGCTTCCTCACGTTACATTCGTGGGAGATACAACTGCTGGCGCTTTTTCAAACCAAATCAACCGTGAGTTACCTAATGGCTGGGGCTACTCCATGAGTATTGGAGAGTGGGTAGATGGAAGTGGTTATTCATATGAGGGTGTTGGGTTAATACCCAATATATTGGTTAAGAATAAAAAAGAGGATCTTCTCAATGGAAAAGATGAGGCATTGGATAAAGCCATGGAGCTCTTAAATTGATTAATCAGGGTCCCTCTTTTACAGGAAGGTTAAATGTTTTGATATTTATTAAAGGTAAGTATTAATTAATGTTAACAGGTTGTGATACGATCATTGCCTATAAATTCAATTAATCGTTTCAGTTTAGAGGAATGAAATTGTCATCCATTTTTAAGCTCATCATTGTATTTATCACCTTAGTCAGTTGCAGTAAAGAAAACAGCACAAGGGAAACTAGTCTATATTCTGCAAAGTCAGTTTTGAATCAGCATCTGAATGCTATTTCAAACCGGGATTTAAGAAGCTTAAAGGCAACACTCTCACCTAGTGATAGTATCGAGCTTATACTTCCTGGTAGCCCAATTTCCTATAAAGTAGCTGACTTTATAAAAATGCATGAAGGTTGGTTTTCAGAATCCCATTGGACTTTTAGCCCTGAAATCATATCATTTAAACAGGTTGGCGCATTTGCATTTGCAACAGTATTGATTGACTACAACGAGGAAGAACGAAATGGCAAACCGTATTATAATAGGATGCACGTAAGTTATGTGCTTGAAAGAAATAGTGGCGACTGGTTTGTGATTAAAGATCACGCATGCTCCTTTGAAAAATCTTCTGAGTAATTGTTTCTCAGTACTCTTATTTAATAAATTCTCAAGGTCAAAATAACAACAACATGAAGATATTCAATATCCTATTTATATGTATTTATACTATCTCTGGTTTTTACCACCCCGCTTTTGGTCAATCAGATGTAGAAAAGTTAGATGCTTATTTTTTAAAGAAAATGAAGCAAAGCGGGATCATCGGTCTACAAGTTGGAATGGTAAGGGAAGGTAAGTTTGTCTGGCAAGGTAGCTATGGTAAGGTTAATAATAGTACGGGACAATTAGTGAACGATAGCACCCTTTTTATGATAGCCTCATCATCAAAGCCAGTTACTGCTCTAGGAATATTGAAACTTTGCAGTGATGGACAGCTCAATCTTGATGACCCAATTAATAAGTATTTGCCATTTTCAATTACTAATCCTTATAACCCAACAGTTGATATTACAATTAGGATGTTGCTTTCACACGTTGGTGGGTTTAAAGATAACTGGGGTTTGCTTGATCCACTGTATACTGTACAGGAAGGAGGAGACTCACCAATTGCACTTAAAGACCTGGTTTCAAAATACTTTACTCCTGGAAGAGAGTATTATGATAGTGCGCTAAATTTTAGTGCAGAACCTCCAGGAAAAATTTGGGCTTACAGCAATATGGGATATGCAACGCTTGGATATATTATTGAATGTATCACAGGCAAATCATTTGATCAGTACATGCAGGAAGAAATATTTGGTCCGCTAGGCATGAACAACTCCTATTGGTTTTTAAGAAATATCCCACATAATAATATTGCAAGACCACATGTGCTTGCTGATAATAAGGATGATTCAATCAGGGTCCTGCCTCATTATGGTTATCCTGACTATCCTGATGGCCAACTTAGGACAACTGTTAAAGACTATGCAAAAACCATTGAGTTAATATTTAATGATGGTAAAGTAGGGGGCTCGTCTTTCATTAAACCTGAACTT
>NZ_SMLV01000410.1 GCF_009711525.1 Fulvivirga lutimaris | reverse complement strand
GAATGTAATAGCTGTATTTTTGAATATTGATAACTCTCCATAAAATGTCATATTAAACGTCCTTTAATCAGAACAGTTTTTTCAGTTTACAGGCATAATCAGCCACCTAAATAATTGTTTTAACTATTTCTGGTACTAATAAGTAATATTACAATTAATATCTCGTATTAAGTTTGAGTTTATTTAGGAGTTATTTTTAGGTTTTAATAAGGGCGACAAATGGGTAATTGTCGCCCTTTTTATTGTTTTGCAGTTCATCTCTTACCTTTTAGCTAGATAATACTCCATTTATGTAAATGAAAAAACCAAAGATGATCTACAAAGTAATATTACAATAATAGTATTTCAATTTAAATACAAATTAAAGACATGAGATCTATGCTGGATATTCAAGTAGGAGAAGCCGAGTACCTCGGGATAATGAACGGGGATAGACTAGAATTAAAGATTTACAGAAGTGCGTTGTGCGGCTCCAATACAGAGAATGGTTTATTAATAAGACAAGCAGAATTTTTGATTGATTCACTGCCGCCTTTACCACAAAGTATCCGACAGGGTTATGTTATTATGCTTAAGGGTCTGGAGATAAATTTTTTTAGAATTGGTTTGTTCAATGAACGCAGCAAGAAAATTATATCTCATACCTACTCTGTTGACTGCATTGACGACACAACCTTTATTGCAAATAATATTGATAGTCAGTTTTTCTTCAATGTTTCTGAACTGAAAGGCTTGATTGAATATGAATCTTCACTGGTTCATTACATCAGAAGAAAAGGGCATTATAATGATTATCACTACGTGTAATATCATAAAATGGAGAAAGTGAGGAAGAATCCGTTTGTTTTAAATTTTTGGAGATTAAGGTCATATTTCTTTATGGGAACTCCTTTTGTGACCATAATAATTTCAAATTTAGGATTACTAGGTCATGATAATTTCACTATCACAACAACTGCCTCTATAGTATTTTCGATAGGTTTTTTCTTGGTATTGTTCAATTATGTACGAAGTCAAAGTAACAAAAGGCATTTGGAAAGTTTAGCTTTAGAAAGAATCAAGATAAGAGAGGAGTTTGCTCAAGATTTGCATGACGAAATCGGAAATCGGCTGGCCAAGATTATTGTTTTTTCCAATGCCTTAGAATATAATAATTATCAACTTGATGACCAGACCAGAAGTTTAATTAATAGAATCTGTAGCAATTCTCAACAACTATATCAAAGTGCTTATGACATCATAAGATCAAAACAGAATGATGCGGCCAATCTTGACTCGGTAATTAATCACCTTAAACAATTTGGAGAAGAGTTGTTTAAGGACACTCCTATTAATTTTAGCGCTGATATTGAGGTGAGCCGGTCAGTGAAACTTGCGCAAGGCAATAGCCGCCAGATTAGCCTGATTCTTAAGGAGGCTATGACTAATGCTCTAAAACATAGCCAATGCCAAAATGTAACATTTAAGGCTCGTGTAGGTTATGCAGTCATTTTGGAGCTAATAGATAATGGCAAAGGATTCTCTGTAGGAAAGAAGCCCTCAGGAATGGGCTTAAGTGGCATAATGAATCGGGCAAAAAAAATCAACGCAACTGTAAAAATAGACTCAACAACAAAAGGTACAAAACTCAAACTACTCATTTAACAAAAATGGATACGCAACAGCTTAAATTTCACAAAATCGCAATCATTGATGATGATGAAGAACTCAATGATGCCTATTGCCTTCTTCTCAAAGGCATAAAAAAGTACAATATCGTTGGCAGTTTTCTTGACTTTGAAAAGTTTAGAAAAAGATATAGAAGACTCGATATAGATTTGATTATAATGGATTTAGAACTTCCCGGTGTGGAGGGAGAAGAGGCAATAAAGGTTATAAAGAAAATAAATCCAGACCAAAAAATCTTAGTTATTTCAGCGCATGAGAGCGATGATAGGGTTCTAAAGGCCATTGGGGCGGGTGCTTCAGGTTTTATGGGTAAGGGTACTGATTACAACACTTTGTTAAACGCCATAGATAATGCTTTGAAGGGAACAACAGTTTTAAGTGATAGAGTGGCCAAAATAGTGTTAAAATCGTTTCAAAGAAACCCAAACTCACCTCTTACCCTAAGGGAGGCAGAAGTTCTGGAACACCTCGCTCAAGGCAAGACATATTACGACATAGCCAGCGAGCTAGAAGTTACCTATGATACCGTTAAAACTCATATACAGCATATTTACTGGAAGCTTGAGGTCAATAGTAAATCTGATGCGCTTATCAAAGCCCGGAATATGAACTACATAGCGTCTTAGAAAATGATCAATACGGAATAGAGTTTGCAGTGTGCGAAGGGAACAATTAAAATATGAATTGGAACTACAATGAATATAAATTAGGTGGAGAGCTATCTAAGGTAATAGATTGTGTTTGGTTTGAAAATTATTTTGATCAACCAGAGAATGTTGGTGCCACACAGTCAATTTTTCCTGATCTTTCGGTAGAACTCATTTTTTCCGAGTCAAGCATTGAAAGACTTGGTTTTGAGAGAAATGAAAGTGTTAGTCTAAGGTGCCACCTGTCAGGATTGAAAACGAAGCCTCAAAAGGTGAAAGTTGAGCGAAGTTCTTCATTAGGCGTGCGCATTAAACCCAGTGCACTTTATTTATTTTCTGAGATTACTCCTGCGGATACCATTGATAATTCAATAGAGACTAATCTCATCTTTTCTAATCGTATTAAGGATTTGGAAGATAAGGTTTTAGAGAGTGGGTCAGTGGATCATAAAGTGCACATTGTTCAGTCCTTTTTTAAGGAATTATTGGCTCTAAATCATCATAAAAGAGATCATTCTTTTGAATACATGGTTGATCTTATCAACAGATCCCATGGAAATATATCATTATCCTATTTGGCATTAAAAACGGGACTTTCGACTAAGACCGTTGAAAGAAAGTTTAAGTCTAAATTAGGTTTGAGCCCCAAGAAATACTCGAGACTGGTGAGGGTAGTCAATACCCTAAAAGCCCACAGGTACAAAAACACACTTACAGCACTAGCCTATGATAATTATTATTATGATCAGATGCACTTTGTGAAGGAAGTCAAATGCTTTACTGGCCTTACACCAACAGGCTTTTTTAGTGCTAGCAAGGGCATTCAATCGCCAACATTCGCTTAAAAATTTAGGTGTCTATTTTTTACTATTTCATTCTGGTCCAACTCAACTTATTTGCACTTAGGTCAAATGAAAAATAAATAGATGAGAAAGGTATTTAGAATGGCAGTACTTTTTATGCTGTTTTTCGGAAATTATTTATGTTCGAATGCTCAGTTGAAACGTGACGGAGGGGTTGTTAAGGATCATCCTTTTATAACTAATCATAAAATTGAAACACCAACAATTTTTTATCCCGGTGTAGTTTCCACATCTATTGATAAATTCAACACGAGTTTTAGTCCAGATGGACTCACCATTTATTATACAGCTACCTCTCAAAAACTGGGAGTTACAGGAATAGCTTATCAACAATTTGAAAGAGGAGCCTTTAGCTCACCCGAGTTTGTGCCCTTTGTCTCATCTGACATTCCGGTAGCCGATGTTCAGATTTCCAGAGATGGTAATACCATGCTTTATACAACATTTAAAAACTATGAAGGCAAAGCTGAGGGATTTCATTTTGATATCTGGATAGCTGAGAAGGAGGGTGCTATGTGGAGCAAAACTTACCCTTTAAAGGCGTTAATCAATTCTGCTGGAAATGAGTTTTACCCTGTTATGACCGATGATGAGACCATCTATTTCAACTCAGATATTTCAGGTAATTCAGACGTTTATTTCAGTCGTAAAGTGAACGGTGCTTATCAGGACCCTGTGAGGCTTCCTGATAATATCAATTCTAAGGAAAGGGAGGCTGATGCCTACATTGCCCCGGATCAGAGCTATATCATATTTGTAAGGGTCGATGCTGGGGACGGGTTTGGCAATAGTGATTTATATATCAGCTTTAATAAAGGTAATAATCAATGGACAGATCCTAAAAATTTGGGAAGCAATGTGAATAGCTCCCAAATTGATGGAAGCCCATGTGTCAGTCCTGATGGGAGATATTTATTCTTTACATCGGGTAGGCAAGAAGAAGGGGTTAAGGCTCGAGCAATGACGTCCTATGAGGATTTTATATCAATTCTAAGTTCACATAAAAACGGTAATCTCAATACCTACTACATGAGTTTCAATCCTGATGATTACAGGTAATACATTGGAGAGACTCCTAATCAATAGCAACATAAGGTTTTAGAACTCAAATTAACTCATGAGAAAATATAGGTTGTTTTATATGTTTGTTTCTGCATTTGCAGGAGCAGGTGCTTTAGAAGCGCAGGATATTGACACACGCGCTAAGTTTAAATATCAAATTGAAAGGGCCACAAACCCTGTGAAGATTGATGGCATTGAAAGCGTTGGAGAGTGGAATAACTACCAGCTAATAGACACCATGTATAATCATAACCCCAGTGATGTAGGGCTTTCAAAGAATCGATCAGAAATACGGATGACTTATGATGACATCAACCTCTATATCATAGCAAAAAATTATGACGAAGGCAGGAGGGTTATTCAATCATTGCAAAGAGACTCTGATAATTCGCAATGGGGTAGTGACGCGATAACCATAGCTATTGATCCTATTAATAAAAAGCAAAGTGGTGTTATGTTTGGTGTGAATGCAGGTGGTGCTGAGTTGGATGGGCGTCTTGAGGTAGAACCATCCAGAACTACTTATTCTGAGACCTGGGATGAACGATGGTTTTCTGCCACTAAGCAGTATAAAGACCACTGGTTGGTGGAGATAGCATTACCTTTTAGCAGCCTAAGGTTTAACGTAGATAATCTTGAATGGGGCATTAATTTCATAAGGGGAGATAAGGTTGAAAACTACTACTACACCTGGACGCCATTCCCGATAAATTTTAATGGTATTGATGTGAACTATATGGGCACATTAAAGTGGAAAGAGGTGCCAAAAGTGCGGAGCAAGATTTTATTCCTGAAGCCATATACTACATTGTCTGCACTTAAAAATACCGAAGAAGAATCAGCTTCCACCGAATATAATGCTGATGCAGGTGTTGATGCCAAAATCAGTATCACAAAATCATTAAATGCCGATATTGCTTACAACCCAGATTTTTCAAATGCTGATGTAGATGAGGAAATAACAAACATCACCCGCTTTGACATATCACTTCCTGAAAGGAGGGAGTTTTTTATGGAGAATGCCGACATCTTTTCAAATTTCGGTAGTTATGATGTAAATCCATTTTTCTCAAGACGTGTAGGTCTCATCACACCGATACATTATGGAGCTAGAATTACGGGCAATGTAACTGACAATTTACGATTAGGGGTTATGAATATCCGGACTAAAAGCGATACAGCCGTTGATGCACAGAACCACACCGTGGGTGCCTTCAACTATAAAGTATTGAACAGGTCACAGATAAAGGGGTTGTTTGTAAACAGGCAAGAAGTAGGCAATGAGAATATCAATGATTATTCGAGAAATTTTGGAGCAGAATTTACCTATATCTCAAAAAATGGAAATTTCAATAATAACATAAAGTTCCACCAGTCTGCTACAGATGAAAACAGAAATGGCTCATATTTAGGTGTTCAGGGTAATTATATTACCCGAACATTTGGGTCCGGTTGGACGCTGGATGTTTTAGATAAAGATTACGAAGCGGACTTGGGTTTTACCCCTCGCATATTTAATTATGATGCTGAAAATGATGAAACGGTAAGACAAGGGTACACCCTATTCAATCCATGGGTGAGATTTACTCATTACACGAAGAATACCGATAGTAAAATTATATCTCATACGATCCGTACCTGGCACAATTTCTATTTTGATGGAGAAGAAGCATTTTACGAGCGTCAGAATAATATAGCGTATGATTTAAGATTTCTAAATACTTCTTCAATTACTGTTTCTGCTCACAACCGTCAGGTGGAGTTGCAGTTTGAAACCAACTTTTTGGGTGATGAATTTGATAATTTACCAAAAGACAAATACAACTTTTCGAGCACCTCTATAAGTTATACCTCTGATGAGCGCAAGAAATTTACTTATAATGCGTCAGCTACTTATGGTGATTTTTTTAACGGCAACATTACTACAATCGGGGCGTCTAGCAACATCAGAATAGGTTATCGGGCTAATTTTAGCTTGTCATATGATTACAACTCAATAAGGCTTCCCGAGAATTTTGGAGAAGTTGACCTTCACCTGTTTAAAGTCAAAGGCTTATTTAGTTTGACCAATAAGCTGTTTTTTAATAACACCATACAGTACAACACCCAAAGCACCAATTTTAGTGTATTCTCTAAGTTGCAGTGGCGCTATGCACCATTATCAGATATTTTCCTGATCTACAATGAAAACAAAGACACAGATTCTTTTTCACTTATAAACCGATCTATTATTCTAAAACTCACCTATCGATTAGGTTTCTAATTCTTTTAATTAAGTAAGACTATGAAAATGTTAAGACCAATTTTAATGGGGCTGCTTTTGTTTGCCTTTAGTTATTCAAGTGCTCAAATCGACTCTGTATTAATCAGCAATGCCCAGTTCAAAGATTCAAAGTTTAATAACGCACATGCTGGTAGCGGATTTTTACTAAGCCATGAGGGTAAAGTATATGCCTGTACAGCAAAACATGTTTTGTTTTTTGCCAAAACAGACAGTATGAAAACCATCAGCTTTGGTGATGAGCTTGAGCTCTGGTCTTTTATGTCGAAGCGAAATAAAAGCCTAAGTATCAAGGCAGGTAAACTGATCAATGTAGATCCAAATGAGCCTTTGGCAATGCCACCTGTTGGCGACTGGTTGATTTTTGAGGTAGCAGCAGAGGTGCCTGATGGAGTGGCTATATATGAGGTAAGAAAGGAACCTTTGAGTCAAAATGAAGAAGTGTTCTTCCTTGGATACCCTTACAAAAGTGAGGCACCTGTTAGGATAAAGGGAAAATTCATTGGTCTTACCTCTGTTAATAACCTTTCATTGGATGTGCCAAAAGGTACTTATAATGGATGTAGTGGAGGCCCTGTGGTGGATAAAGAAGGAAAACTGGTTGGCCTGGTTTCTATGGGCTATTTCAACCAGAAGGAGAATAAAATGATATTCGAGCCAGCCTCTGTTAGCTATTTTTTGGAAGTTATTAAGAAGAAGTCGTAAGCATTAAAGTTTAGGTTTCTAGCTATCTTATAAATCTATACGCATCCCCGTATTGGGGGACAGTCTATAAATCATTTCAATAGTAATCTTTTAAAACACCTCTAAAGACGTTTAAAGGGTTATTTTGCTCCCCAATTTCTAACGATTCATTTCATTTCAATATTTGAAATATTTGCCGAAGCTCGTCAATGAATGACGGGGTAAGTAAATTTTTTAACTTAAAAAATACTATATGAAGAAGTTTTTACAGCTTAGTTTCATGTTGCTGTTCGCATTTGCTTTTAGTGAATCGTGGGCACAAGAACGTACCGTTACAGGCAAGGTCACCTCAGTTGATGATGGTGAGTCACTTCCTGGTGTTAACGTTGTAGTTAAAGGAACAACAACGGGAACAGTTACTGATTTTGACGGTAACTATACTATCAGTTTACCTCAGCAAGGAGGGATACTGATTTTTTCATTTATAGGCTTAGCTACTCAAGAGGTAGAAATTGGATCAAGGTCTGTAATTGATGTGCAAATGAGTGCTGATGTTAAACAGCTTTCAGAAGTTGTTGTAACTGCATTGGGCCTTGAAAAGGAAGCAAGAACAGTGGGTTATGGTATTTCACAGATAAATTCTGAGGAACTTACTACCGCTCGAGAATCCAACATTGTAAATTCTTTGCAGGGAAAAATCACAGGAGTTACTATCCAAAATACGGGAGGAAACTTAGGGGGATCATCCAAAATTCTGATTAGAGGGGCTACATCCTTAAGTGGAAACAACAACCCACTATGGATTGTAGATGGTGTGCCTATTAATGATGAGCAAACAGCTTCAGGCTCTCGAATTACAGGAAACAGAGACTTCTCCAATGGAGCATCAGTTATCAACCCTGATGATGTAGAGACAATAAATGTTCTGAAGGGAGCTGCTGCTTCTGCATTATACGGTTCAAGAGCTGCTGCAGGAGCTATCATAGTTACTACTAAAAAAGGTAAAGCAAATTCGGGTAAGCCAAGAGTGACAATAAATTCCTCTGTAAGAATAGATGATTTGTTTAGAATTCCAGACTATCAACAACAATATGCGATGGGTAGCCAGTTTAATTATGATTCTTCTACTGTTGCTAATGACTGGGGCCCAAGGATTGTGGGTCAGACGGTAAATTATCTACCAGTGACAGGAGAAACTGGCCCACTAAGAGCGGTTGAAGATAATGGGATTAGAGACTTTTTTGAAACAGGGGTAAGCCTAATTAATAATTTATCTATTGCCGATGCTGATGAAAGAATGGATTACAGATTAAGTGTATCCTCTTTAAATCAGGATGGTATTGTACCTAATGCAACCCTCGATCGCGTGACGTTAGGATTGAATGCTGGAGTTAAACACTCAGAGAAGTTTAAATCAAGGTTTGGAGTACAGTATATCAGAACAGTTTCTGGTGGTACAGCTGCTACAGGAAGCAACGACCCTAATATTGTAAGTCTAGGTAACTCATTTAGCAGCAACTTGGATCCGAACCTATATAAGCAATGGATAGATGCAAGTGGTAATCAGATCAATCAATTGACGCCATCAACAAATAATCCTTACTGGCTTCGTAATGAGAATAAGAATGACAGAGAAGATGATCGTTTCTTAGGTAATTTTGAATTAACCTATACACCTATTCCTAAGCTGAATATTATCTCCAGAATTGGTTATGATTATGACAATGACAACCGTTTCTTTTCTAACAGGGTAGGGACTGTTCAAAGACTGCAAGGCGATTATACCGTAGATAAGTTCAAGCGGACACAATTGAATACCGATTTACTAGCTAATTATTCCATTGATATTAGTGAAGATCTATCATTGAGCGTATTGAGTGGATTTCAATACAATAGAAGAATCTTTGAAAGAGAAGGATTGTTCGGCAACCAGCTGCTAGTACCTGAACTATTTGATCCAGGAAATGTAAATCAGTCCGTACCTAACCGTGATTATACAGAGCGCATCTTAATGGGCCTTTATGGTCAGGCGGAGCTTTCCTATAAGCGTTGGTTGACATTAACGGTAACAGGTAGAAATGACTGGTCATCTACATTACCATTAAATAACAACTCTTATTTCTACCCTTCAGTAAGTTCTGCTTTTGTATTCTCTGAAGCATTAAATATTGCCAATAATGTATTCTCATTTGGTAAACTGAGAGCAAGTTTTGCTAAAGTGGGTAATGATACTGATCCATATCAATTGGACTTCAGATACTTTCCAGTTACAACAGCGACAGCACAATATAGTCTGAATTTGAATTTTCCATTCAATGGCAATTTGGCTTTCAGAAAGACCAATGTTATTCCTAATGCCAATTTATTGCCTGAGGAACAAACAAGTTATGAGTTTGGAACAGAGCTATCTTTCTTTGATGGGCGCGTAGGATTAGACGTATCTTACTTTAAGACTAAGAATGTTAATCAAATCATTAATATTCCCATTCCTGAGAGTACAGGATCCATCTTAAGAACAGCCAATGTAGGTCGGGTAGATACTGAAGGTATAGAAATATCTTTAAGTGCTACAGTGCTACAGACAAGTAATTTTAGCTGGAACTCATTAGTAAACTTCTCGCACTCTGAAACCAAAGTGGTGGAATTGTCTGATGGCATTGAGAGATTACAATTAGCCAGTGGTTTTTCAAGTGTTCAGGTAGTGGCAGAACCCGGTAAAGAATTTCAACTTTTTGGAGTTCCTTATCTAAGAGACTCCTTAACGAACAGACCATTGATTGATGAAGGTACAGGAAGAAGAATAGCAGGGGAGGGAAGATCATTCGGTTCAGTGTTACCTGACTTTACAATGGGCTTTGTGAACAACTTTACTTACAAAGGGCTTTCACTTTCCTTCACTCTTGATTGGAGATCAGGCGGTATCATGAAGTCATCTACAGTAGAAAACCTACAGACAGGCGGCCTAACGGCAGAAACAGTACGGAATAGAGAAGGCACATTTATAGACCTTGAAGGTGTGATTGCTAATGGAGACGGAACGGTGAGAGATAACGATGTGCCATTGAGAGATGCACAGGATTTCTGGACGGCCATGAATGATGGTACAGTTGCAGAACCCTACATTTTTGATGCATCATTTGTGAAATTAAGAGAGATAGGTATTTCATATACATTGCCTAGTGGCTTGTTTACTAATTCTTTCATTAATGGAGTACAAGTAGGTGTTGAAGGTAGAAATCTGGCTTTGCTCTATTCAAAAGTTCCGCATATAGATCCAGAAGCTAATTTGTTTGGTTCAGGCGTTGACGGATTTGGTGTTGAAAGAGCTTCGGTACCATCAACGCGTAGTGTAGGATTCAATGTTAGACTTTCATTCTAAAAATCAATAAAATGAAAAATATAAAAATATACTTATTAAGTCTGGTGTTGATCATAGTTTCATTTTCATGTGATGACACCTTAGATATCAACAAAGACCCATTGGCGGCTACATCGGCAGATCCTAATGTTGTATTGCCCTATGTTATTGTTCAATATTCGGCACGATCAGTTTCAGAATTGGGAACAAGAATTACTGATGTTTCTCAGCAAATGTCAGCTAATTTTAATTCACCATTGAACGGAAATGTATCTGTATTTTTAACTGGAAATGCCTGGTCAATGATGTATGCTTTGGCACTTGGTAACCTAAAACAAGTAGAGGAGGATGCACGCGCTGCAGGAGCTACTAGTAATAATGTAGCGGCAATAGCTGAGATATTATCAGCAATGGTATTCTATGATATAACTAGTATTTGGGAAAACGGCCCATACACACAGGCTTTGGATGGGCAAAATTATCCAGCACCTATTTTCGATAACCAAGAGACCATTTTGAGAGGCGTAGTCGCGAAATTGGATGATGCCATGATGTTGATAGATAATATTCCAACAGAGGGTGTTTTCAATGTTGCTACGGGTGATATGATTTATGGTGGAGATATGACGATGTGGAGGAAGTTTGCTAACTCTCTCAAGATACGTGTGTTGATGATGATCCGTAACAGAGATACTTCGGTAGACTCTGAGTTGGTAGCAGCATTATCACAGCCTGTCATTGATTCAAATGATGAAACAGCTATGCTAATATATTCAGGACAGGCAGGTGCACAAAATGCGTATCATAATATTGTCACATCTTTTTTCGGTCCGGATAATCAATCACAACAGGTTCATGGTCCATCTGAAGTAATGTATGATTTGGTAACAGGTAACAATGACCCAAGAGCTTCACTGTTATTCTATGATCCTAATAATGGAGGAGGTAATGAGCCTGGAACATTTCCGGACCCAAACACTGCAGTATATTCTAATAATATCATTAGACCAGATTTTCCAGATGTATGGTTCACACCTGCTGAGATTAGCTTTTATAGAGCTGAGCTAGCTTTAAAAGGAGTAACTACAGAAGACGCTCAGGCTATGTTCGATCAGGGGATGTCTCAAGTGCTTAGCTTTTATGGTCAAGATATTCCATGTGCAGATGGAAATGTTGTTGACGGACCTTGCTTAAGACTTAGCACCACTGAGATAGATAGCTATATTAACAGTTTAGGTGCTGTCACAGAAAACTCTATCTATGAGCAGCAGTACTTGGAAGCACTTTTGAGACCAGTACTGGCTTGGAATACGGTAAGAAGAAACGCTTATCCAGAGCTACCGACACCACCGGCTTCATCTATTACAACATATTTGAAGAGGTTTACATACCCACCGGATGAGGTGAGCTCTAATCCGAATACGCCAGCGAATGAGGCAACTGATACGCCAATGTGGTTTGAAAAACAATAAGAAAGATTATGAAAAAGATATATACAATAATACTCTCACTAGGTGTACTCATGTCTTGTGAGGACTATGACTTAGAAGATCAAGGCTTTGTTCTTCAGGATTTGCCTGGATATGTGGCCTTTAATGCTCCTGGAACTTCCGTTAATCTTAGCGATGTGTCAGTTTCCGAGGATGATGGTTCTGCTTCATTTGAGGTCGAGAATCCAACTGGATCACTTTCTGATATAACCGTTAGTTACACACTATCAGGTACTGCTGTTTTTGGTGTGGACTACTCTATAGATGGAGCTAGTGCTTCGGGTGGCCAAGTGTTGCTACCAATAAATGATGGTGATGTAAATACCTTGATACACGGAGATATTGATATTACACTTTTGACAGATAATGTTGCTGATGGCGAGAAGACCCTTACCATTACACTAACTAATGCTGTAAATGAGAGTGGAGAGACATTTGCAGTAGGGAGAGGGGGACTTGATATCCTTAGAAATGCCACTGTAATTATTAGTGATATAGACTAAACTCTTTATTCATGACTGTTAAAATGCATTAGAGCTTTTGCTCTAGTGCATTTTACTTCCATAAACTCATTAGACTATTGCTGACTGTGGAGTTATGATGCCCTATAATTTTTTAAGATATATTAAAATCAATTACACCCCGAAAGTTCATTAAAATAATATGCCTTTTTTTATAAAAATTGCCTTCAGGCATCTGCTAAAAAGCCGACTGAGCCAGTAATTGAAAAATTAACCTTATCGTAGTAATATTTAGTCATCAAGAATCAATGGAGTATAGATATGGGTTTTTTGTAAATAACTATTAAATCTTCATTATGAATGATATCAATCTTAATCTTGAAATTAGATTTTTTAAAAAGATAAGTTGCAGTGATGCTAAATACTAAACGAAAGTGAGGTTTTATAGCTGCCTTGCTTATTTTATTTAAAACAATAAGTGGAAAGAGGTTTGTAAATAAATTTGATGGGTACTAATATGCTTGCTTTTATCAGGATTCACAATGGCGGTTATCCTAGTATTGGCTATTAAACCATAATTATTCAACTAGGAATCGCCTTGTTGATTCTAGTTAGTATGCTTGCATTGAGTTAAATGTCGTTTATCTTCTGCTGATTCAGCGAATCCGTATAAAATGATTAGTAGTAACTAAAACTCGATTATGAATTTTAACGTACTTGGCCAAATGCTCAATTTATCTATTTGTAATACAGATTTAATGTTATCACAATGAATAAAAATAAACATGAAATTATAAGAAAAAGTATAAATTCTATGGCTTGGCTCCTTATAATAATATTAATAGGGTGTTCTGGGAAAAGGGAAACAGAAGACCTAGAGAAATTTGCAGATACCTTCATTAATGTGATCAAGAATGAAAGGAATATTGATTCATTCGCGGCACTTTATAAAGACCCTGTCCTTTATTCAGACCCAGTATGGGGAGCGGTCAATGAAAATATTAGTTTGGATACATTGCGAGGTTGGTTTGCACCAGTATTTGATCCTAAAACAGGCTGGGACTTCGAGATTGATTACAAAGCTTTTGATATTGATGAAAATGTATTTGCTATTAAAGGGGCAAGTATCGACCTGGCCACAGGTGAGCGTAGATTGATTACCTCCTGGTTTAAGATTGAGAACGGCAAGATAGCTGAGCAAATGGATTTGACCCCCTGGTCTCTCCAGTCGCTAAAATATTCTCCTCGTTTTGAGGAGGCACTGAAGGACTTTGATGAGAATAATTGATTCGTTGTCTTTAGTTTTAGTTAACTCAACCCATTGAATAGGCCGGTCGCCATGCATCGATTGTAGAATATAGCAGTACTTTAATAAATGTCAACTGAATGAGCCATAATGGTTATCATTTTAGGCTTTTAAGAGGTTTTCGTTAGATTAAAGTGTCTATAATAAGGCTTTTGTAATTGTCGTAGAAACCTGCATCTACACTATCTGTATATTTAGCAAAACCATTGTTAGTGGCAATCCAAACTCTGTTCTTGGAATCAATAAATAAATCATTGATTCTATCGCTTTAAAGTGGAAAGTTGAGTTCGTTGAATATAACTGTGCCATTGTTGGCTATTCGCTATAGATCACCATAGAAGGATGCAACCCACAGAATCCCATTCGTGTCGAATTGAAAATCCACAATAAAGTCATCTGTGTCAAGATCATTTAGGGTAAGTAACTCAACTAATTTGATTGTATTAGCAGAGGGGTTATCCAGCTCTTCACAGCTGCCAAATAATATTGCAAGTGACACTAAAACCCATGCACATCGTGTGGTTTTAAAAAGGGCAGTTTTAATACTCGGGCTCATATTAGCTTCGTTTTGTTAGATTGATTCTAATGAGGAGCCATCATTTTAAATAATTTAACATTTCGGTAATTGCTTCAGCGAAAGTTATTTTGTCAGCATAATATCTATTTAGCGTCAAAAGATGTTTATCCTTTCTATATTCTGAAAAAATGTTCCTGTCAAACATCAATATTATATAATCATCAAAGCCTTTTTTGGAAAACTCCTCCTTGCAAATTTTTCCACATAAGTAAAACAAGCTTGCATGCCAAAGATGTATTGGATAATCTATTGCAAGTTTATTTTGTTCGAAGATCTCGGTTATTCCACCCCTCCAGGGCCCACCATAATTAAATAATAAGTGCGAACCTTCATGAAATATTGTTTCTACAAAACTTAAGGTTAGTGCCCTAGGGTCTATTGTAGAGATAAAAATGTTCATTCTTGGGCGTGACGGTGTGTAAGCTCCAGCATAATTGCCATAAACCGTTAAATCAATCCTTACCTTGCTATTAGCCGGCCACTTGTTTAATGAGAGCTTCTCTATTTTTGGTATTACTGGAGATTCAATATCTTTTATTAAATCAATGTGTTTTTGAAGGACTTTTAAATTGTGAGACTTATGAACAGGCCAAAAAGTGTTTTTATAAACTTCTGAAGCATTATTCAATATGTCTGTATACTCCCTCGATATCAAGGTGTCCTTTATTTTGTGACTGTTTTTATGATTCTGTAGCCAAACTCGGATTTCCCCTAAATCTCTAAGAAGGTCTTTTTGGATAAGGTTTTGGGCATAAAACTTAATTGAATTATCGAGCTGCTGTCTTTGGTGTTTACTGAGTGAAGCATAAATATCAGATTCACCTATGTCCTGGAACTCTAAACCATCTTCTTGAAGCTTTGCAATTTGACTTCCTTTAGCTTTTTGGTAGAGAAAATGGTGGAGGTTTACCCAATAATCGATATGAAAGGAGTAATACACGGTTGAATCAACAGAAGAATTGGTCAAAATTTGACCTAATGAGTTAAAGTAACAAAAGAGTAAGAATAGAAATGTCAGTTTTAGTTTCATAGGCTATATTTTTACACCATTCATGTCGCTGTCCTCATCAACCAACTAAAATTTACTTTTTATAGTACTTGGTAAGCATCCCTAGCCAAGTCGGCATATCTATAAACTGACTATTCCAAGAATTCCATTCCGCAGGAAAACTGGTAATGTCTTTACCACCTTGCACATAATCAATAGTATCTTTCATAATTTTAACAAGAGCATGAAGATCGCTTTTGTTTGCTAAGGCTCCATGTCCTGTGACTATTATTGTTTGTTCATTTATTTTTTCTGAAATCGCATCTAGTACACTTATCAAGTTTTTTGGATCTGATGCGTAAGGAAGCGCCTCAGGAGCGAGAATTATATCTCCTAAATCAACTAAATTGAATTCTGGAATATGTACAATAGCATCGCCATTAGTGTGCCCTTTACCGAGATGGAATATATTGATTTCAATTCCTTCAAATGAAAGCAGCAGAGAATCTGTAATCAATAGATTTGGCCAGTATTCCTTATCAAAAGGTTCTTCGGGGCCATATTGAGCTTTATTTTCAATATTGCTCAAGGTATTTTGATGGGCTATAATAGTAGTATTGTCAAAGTTTGAATTGCCTTGTGTATGGTCCCCATGGTAATGTGTGTTGATGATATATTCAAGAACTATGTCATTCTTATCCAAATAGGACTTGATTGATTTCCCATATTCGCCATACATAGCGTCAACAAGCACTCCGTTGTTATTTTTAACGATTAATAAAGACTTTACAGAAGTTTTATCATCATCTGCATTAATGTGAAAAACGTTATCAGACAATCGGTCAAAACTGACTTGTCCAGGACTGACAGTAAAGGTGCAACAGATTAGAATCAATGAAACAAATACAGTTTTAATCATTACTATCAGTTTTGAGTTTTTCAATATTTTTTCGGATTATAATTTTCATTCGTTCAGGCATATTAAGCAATAGCGCTTTATTATAATGAGTCATTGCCAGATCTTTTTGTCCTTCATCTGACGCTATTGCTCCAATATAATAATGAACGTTACCATTATCAGGTACGATATTCTCAAACCACTGAAGCAAACTTAAGGCGTCTTTATTCTTTTTATTTCTATAAAGTTCGGCAGCAATTTCAAGTATACTTTCAGTAGGAGGAATTAAGCGACCGTTCATACTTTTTTCTAGCTCGGTGTACCACGGCTTTAGTGACGCTAGCCCTTCATCCGCATAAGTATCTGCTATCATGGTCTTTAGTTCAGGCCCCGGAAAGTAGTGGCTAAGACCTTTGTGAATGCTGATACTTACATTTGAAAAATGGCTTTCTCCCCTGTTTGAATCATAAATAAGTGTCATTTGGTCATCTAAATTGTTAGATTTTAACCATTCATAATACTCCAAATTAGAAGCGACATTTCCACGGTCAAATTCACCTGTAGATATGTAAACCATAGGATGATTCTTTATTTGAGCGTTCTGGTATTCGGGGTTGAAAAGAAATTTATCCTTCCACCAGGTGCTTGGGCTAATAGCAACGTAACCGTTAAATAGATCGGCCTCTTCAAAGAGCACAAAGAGGGCAAACAGTCCACCAAAGCTGTGACCTATAATTAGCCTGTTTGAGCTTTTGAAATGGGTTTCCTCAATATGTGGTATTAATTCGGATTGCATAAAGCTCAGAAATTGCTCAGCGCCACCACTACCCGGAAATCTTGCTTCATCCTCACTTGGTGTGAAGTCTCTTGTTCTATTTACATTTTTAATGGAAACTAATGCCACATTAGGAATACGCTCCCAGCGGATCAGCAAATCGATTAGGCCTTTTGTGTAGTTGAAATTCCATTCACCATCGAGTAGATAGATGGTTGTAATGGGGGAGTTTGAATCAAGGTTTGCAGGCCTATAAATAGTTAAAACTCTTTCTTCATCAAGAGTTTTTGATTGTAATTTAACTTCCTCAGTTACATATTCAACTCCATTTTGGGCATTGGTTGAGTTGTAGCAAAACAATAGTATAATTGGTATTATTTTCTTCATGGCACTTTTATTTATTAAGGTATTCAAAGCTTGATACTACCTCAAAGTCGGGCGTATTATTCATTAATTGCTCAAGTACCCATTTATGATTGTCACCTACTATAATCAATAACCTGTCATCAGGTTTATAAATTTTTAGTAAGTGAGCCATCATTCGGATATTTCGCTGATACCACCGTCCGAGCCAGTCAGCACCAATCCAGTTGTTGTCAATTCCTACTCTTATTTCAAAAGCATGCATTCTTTCAATATTAAAGGTTTGCATTTGAGGTGCATTTCTGAGCTTTATCTCATCATAAAGTGTCTGGCTTTTAAGTAGTTTCTCGTTGTGCTCAAAATTCTCAATGATGAGGTCTTTATAAATGTCATAAAAACCAACATCAGCACTATCCGCGTACTGCTCTAAACCTTCGAAAGTAAAACCCTCTAAAGAGCCTATGAAATCCGGTTGATTGTCAAAGAAATAGATAGAGTCATGATTCATCTTCATGGCTGTTTTAAAACCCAGTTGAAAGATCTCGTTAGCAAGAGTATCTATCGAGAGCTGTCCGGCTTGGTATTTACTATACATTAGACTATACTTTTTCTTGAATTCTGGCCGTTTTTCAATGATTACTTTTGAGGGCTTAAATTCAGCAAGGGCATTGACTAGGTTATCAATCTGTTTCTGATTTTCTTCTGATAATTCATTCCTCTCTTCCTCCTGATCGAAATGATAGGTGCCAACAACCATCACTTTTACTTTAGGAATGGAACTGTAAGTTTTAATTTGAAATTCATGGTTGTTTTCTATCGAATTGAATTCAATTGGTTCTGGAAAATCGGTGCAATTCAATAAAACCAGAACCAAAAGGAAGGGTATGCGTTGCTTCATTCTTTTTCAACTTTTGTTTAAAGGTCTTGGAAAGGCCTCTTCAATCATATGTCACCGGAGTGAAGAGTCACATTTTAAACGGGAAGTGATACATAAGGCTGGTTACTACATTTCATTTAAAATGTTTGCTGCTTTAGTATCAATAGGTGTCACTTGGTTATGGTCTAATAGAAAATCATGAAATACTTACCTTTCTTAGCTGTCTTAACGTATGCTGTTTGAGAACCCAATCGGAATTTGTTATCATAATAAGGATTAAACTGTAACAGCAATAATTATGTCACACAAACTGTTAATTATTCTTATCGGTTTAGCTGCGGTTTGGAGTAGTTGTACTGAAAATAATCAGCTTGATTATTCACCAGACAAAGAACAGTTACTTGGGTCTAATCAAAGGCAACGACAGGCTCATATGACTAATGACGCAGCTATGCTTGTTGCTGAACTGTACGATACCCTATGGTCAGTTCAAAATGGCACCATAAAAATGAATACAAATGAGGAGGTGAAAGAAAGGTTTGACCAATACTTCAGTATGGTTAACTATTACAAGTGGGATGATGTTGAAGAACCTGTAATTCGTATTTCTGATGATGGTACTTTGGCCACTGTTTCTGTTAAGAAAATAACTACAGCACGATTTAATCCCAAAGATTCCACTTCTGCAATTGGAGCAACACAGTTTGCATGGACAAGTTCTTACAAAAAAGTGAATGGAGATTGGAAAATATATCAGATGGCTTCAACCAGAGAAGAATACGAAAGTGCAGATCCCTCATATTATTATGATAAAGGGCAACTGCTTTTAGATTCTGGACAGCATAGAGAGGCACTGTCAATGTTAGAGAAAGCTTTTTATTTAAATAGGGTTGATAACGCTATTAAAATGGCATACACACAAGCCTTGATTGAAAATGGTGATCTTGAAAAGGCCAGTAGAGTATGTCTGAATATGGTAAAATCGGGAGTGTCAGTTAGCGATGAAATCATATCTCAATTGAAAGAGTCTAAGTACTATGAGCTTATTCTTAAGCATCTTAAGCAGAGTTCTACATCGATTTCAAATTCAAAAATATTTACTGAACTATCGGAAAAAGCAATTATTCCTGAAGGCATTGCTGTAGATGGAAAGACTGGCAACGTTTACCTAAGCAGTACTTATAAAAGAAAAATCATCAAAATTAGCCCGGAAGGCATAGTTGAGGATTTTGTAGCCACTCAACGAGATGGTCTTTATTCAACCTTAGGAATGGAAGTTTATGAAGCTGCGGATGAGCTTTGGGTTATATCAGCAGCTATCAACAAGTACTTGCCTATGTTGGAAGGTAATCATGAAAACAAAATACAATCTAAAATATATAGATACAGTCTAAGTGATGGTGCGCTAATAAAGGTTTATGATTTGAAAACTAAGGAGCCTATTGCTTTTAATGATATTACAGTTTCAAAAACGGGTGATGTTTTTATTACTGAGTCTTTGCAGCCTGCTGTTTACAAGATATCACGTGAAGCTGATGAAATTGAGCTATTCCATAAAGAAAATACTTTTAACAGCTTCTACAATGGACTGGCTCTTTCTGAAAATGACAGTATTTTATTTGTGTCGCATTCCAACGGTATTATGAGGTTAAACACTAACACTGGTAATTTTTTGAGTGATGTTATGCACGCAGACAGTATTACTCTTCAGGGAATTGATGGAATGAGTTATTATGAGGGCAATTTAATTTGCCATCAAACATCATTGACCAACGGTATTGAAATGTATTCATTATCCCCTGATGGTTCCAGCGTTGTAAAAAGAACTACATTAGAATCGAATAATGAGTATTTTGATCAGGCCTCTACTGGTGAAATATATGACAACAAGTACATCTATATTGCTAATGCTCAAATGAGAAGCGCCTTCGAAGAAGGGAAATTAAAGCCATTGTCAGAATTGAAACCTCATGTCATACTTGAAATGAAAATTTCAAATTAGAAGTTGTTAACTATTACCTTAGTTTAAGGTCATCCGCATAAGATAGAGATGAATACCTTCGGCCCAGAAGTTATTCTCAATTTTTACAGTTTTTAAATCAAACTTTCCGAAGAACTTTTCGGCATATTGAGAGGTCCACACCTCTATACTTTCTAAATTATTTTTTGAGACCATCTCATCTATGCAGTGCTGTACTATTTTAGTACCGTATCCTTTACCTTTACTCTTTGGGTTAAAAAAATACCATGATAATCTTCCTAGTTTGTTACCAATAATATGGTAACCACCAGCACCTAAAATTTCATTATGCAGCTCAATTACAAAGAAGGTGTCAGCATAGGTTTCCAGATAATCATTTAAGTCTTTAATTTCTTCTGGAGCAAAATATTTGGGAGTGTTAAGTTCAAATAACGTTCTGATTCGATTCCAGTCTGAAGATGTGTATTTACGGATCATCTTTTGGTTTTTAATTAGTTAACCACTCCTTCAGCTCAGGCGTCACTTTTCTACTCACTACCTGTACTTCTGTTTCGGGCTTTAGCGATACACATACCTGGCCTTTAAAATAGGGCTCTAGCCAGTTGATGGATTTTTTGGAAACCAGGTATTGCCTGTTTACTCTGAAGAAGTTCTGTGGATTTATAAGCTCTGAAAGTTCACTCAGGTTATAGTTGACAATAAACTTCTCATTGTCATGAGTAACTAGATATACCCACTTGTCTGACGCCACAAAATAGGCAATTTGGTCAACCTCAATAGGTAAGAGCTTGTTGCCTCTTTTAACTAAAAAATTGCTCTTGTAGGATGTCTGGTTTAACTCAGACAAGGCGATATTAAATTTTTTCGGATCGAAGGCCTTTTTCATTCGCTCTAAATTGGAAAAGGCATCTTCTAATTTTTCAGCATTAATTGGTTTTAGCAAATAGGCAATGCTGTTCACCTCAAAGGCCTTTATAGAGTAGTGATCATAAGCTGTAGTAAATATGATAGGGGCTGAGATCTTTATTTGCTTAAATATTTCAAAACTCGATCCATCGGCAAGTTCGATGTCCAGGAAGATAAGATCAGGTTCAATCTCACTCAGAAGTGCAACTGCCTGATCCACGGTATCAGCAATAGGCAGAATTTTGAAGGTGCTGTCATAACTTTTTACAAGCTTTTTAAGGTTGTTGGCAGCCAGAGGTTCATCTTCTATTATTGCAATCTTCATAGTTAGTCAATCAAGGGCAGGGCTATTGTAAACATCTCATTATCCTTATTTATCCTTAGCTTTTTGTAAGTAATAAATTCATACCTACGCGCGATATTATCCAGCCCGGTTTTGGTGCTATTTATTTTGCCTTTTTTAGGTTTGATTTTATTCTTTACCACAATTTCATAACCATCACTGGTAATATCCACTTGCAACGGATATTTTTCAGATACTTCATTATGTTGTAAGGCATTTTCTAATACTACCTGCAGTGATACTGGAGGTATTTTAAGGTTTTTGTATTTATCATCTATCTCAATGCGTAGATTAAATTTCTTCTTAAATCTTGTTTGTAAAAGGAATGAATAATTGGTGATGAATTTAAGTTCATCTTCTAGGCTAACCACCTCATTGTATTTATTTTGAAGTATATATCGGAATACTTCAGACAGATTATGCAGATACTGCTTAGCGGTATCCAAGTCTTCATCCATTAAAGCACTCAGAATGTTGAAATTGTTAAAAAGAAAGTGCGGACTTAGCTGATTTTGTAAGGCTATGAGTTGCGATTTGATATTTTCTTTTTCTAGTACCTCTGCACGAATTGAAGCATTTTTCCAATTGGTAAGGAAGTAACCAGCATTAACAAATGCCAGGAAAAACAAAGAGATGAAAATGCCTATCGAATTGTAAAAAATGGCCGATGGGAAATATATATTCATATCCCAATAGAAATTGTAAAAGGAGTAGTAAGAAGCTGTGATTAATAAAGGAGTTACAATAAATGTAATAATCAGCTCACTAATGAGCCTCTTTGTAAAACTGTCATTCCATGATAGTTTTTTTTCCAGCAAATTGCTTTTCCAATTCTGAAACTCAAGAAGCATAACGAGCGAAACAAATACTGCTGTGGTGTATTCTGCATACGCATAAATGGCAACATCTGTAAGACTCGCATTTTGAATTAGTATTAAAACTGCATACCCTGGTAGAGATATTAAAGCCGCTAATAAAATTCTTATGGTGAATGAATTGTATGTTTTCATCTCTGGTAAATTACTAATTATTGCAGTTACTAAGGATTATTTTTCTTACATAATTGCCGTAAGCGACAGTTACTTCTGCTGTTTCTGACTCTAACAAATACCTACCATCTGATTCAATTGTACCTTTCCCTTTACTAATCTCGTATTTGGCTTTTGTTGATAGAGAATATTTTGTGCCAGAGTTTGTGGTGACTATGGGGTTTACTCTTTGAAAAATCCTTCCAGGCATGGAGTGGCTGGGTATACATTCATTAATCAGCGTAATTTCCTTAATAGTTCTATCATAAGTTTCGGTAAAGATTTGTAGCGCGTACCCAAGTCTGTCGGCCCACGAATCATATGTATGAGTGCCGTCAGGTACTTCATAATAATATGAGGCACCAGATTTTATTGCGTCCATACTGTCAAGTACATCAATAAAGGGTACATAATAATTCCATTCTGCAGTACCTAAATCAAACCAATGGGTTAATGGCTTATCTCTTTTTTGGGGTGGTTTTCTGATAATTTCATAATCTCTTACCCAATAGCTGGGTGAGAAGGAGGCCACAAAGGAGAAAGTATTGGAAGATAAACCCGCCCATGTGCTGAATAACCCACCAAATGAGGCTCCGGCAATCCCTCGTTTGCAATCATCTATGGAATACCTTGACTCAACATATGGAATAATAAGCTCGTTAATTTTAGTGGCATATTCCTCTGCTGTATTTTTAACAGGATAGCTAGCAAGATAGGGGATGTATCTTTTATTTCGCTGATTACCAGAATAAATAGCGACAACAATAACATCATTTATAGTTCCTTGTGCTATAAGGCTATCAAGTATGTGTTTCATGTTCCAGCCCTGACTTGTAAATATGGTCTCACCATCATTAAAGTATATCACAGGGTATGATTTATTCGAATCATAATTAACTGGAGTATAGACATCCAGATCATACAGATCATAAACGGAATGGTATTTTATTTTGCTACTGCAGTCCTGACTGTATGTTATATTATAGCATAAACTCATTATTAGCCAATAACAGAAAATCCTCATTAAGATTATGTATTAATTATATGTGAGGGTATAACTGTTTAGCTTCAAAATGAACTCGCTATTGACCAAGTGTCACTTTTGCCAACTTAAATTACATTTTAATAACCTGAAGTGTTTGAGGCTATTCTTAACTTATTCAATTATATATTCTAGAATGGTAGTTTTAACAATGTTAGAATTATCAAACTGCCCTTCTTTATAATGTGCCCAGGGACTGTTGGCAATGTACAGAAACCTGTTGTCAATTAATATGCCCTGAGTTGGTTCGTCCAGAATGTCCAGCGCCTGATCTATAACCTTGGCTTTTGCTACACCTAGTCCAGACTTGTCCAATTGCAAAAGCCAGGTTTTCTTTGGAGAAACTCCATTTTGTATACCAATAAGCTGATTCTTATAATAATATATCCCATCGAAGCCCTTATCAGATACGGTTTCAGGAAGGTTGACTTTTTCTACTTCCCTATTTTTTAAATTTATTCTGTAAAGACCTGAAATATAGTCAGATAGATACAAGTATTCTTCACGATCAGACATTGCCAGCCCCTGAAGATTCCAAACTTTTTGACTCAGATCAAACCATAGTTCAGGCTCTGTGTTAAGTGTGATCTTATATATCCTATTCTCTCCCGTATCCGAGATTAATACAGAACCGTCATCAAGTATTTTAAGATCGCCAAACATGTGATTGCCTTCTAACACATGTTTTTTCAATATTTTACCATTTTGATCTAAAGCGAGAATAGAGGAGCGACCTTTTAAAGAATCATTATAATCCATCATTTCAGGGAGTGCGCCAGTACAAGCCCATAAAACCTTGTTTTTTTGATCATATTCAATCCCCATTACGGAAAAGATGTCGCTGTCAGTTTTGAAGTTGATTAACTGCGTGATACTTCCATCTTGTGAATACTGAACAATATTCCTCTTATTGACCCCACCAAAATAAAAGTTTTTGTTTTTGTTGTCATAGGCCATTCCTTCAGGATGGATGTTCTGAATTTCAATTTGCTTATAAACTCTGCTGTTTTGAAAACGCTGCTCTAAGCTTTCTTTTAGTTTAGTTAATTCCAAAAACTCTGCATGTAAATTAAGACTAATGAAATCGCTATCACCCTCAATGCTCGTTTTTGAATTCATGAGTATAAGTCCTTTAAGGGTTTTAATTGACTTTTCTTGATTATCATTTAATGAGTATGCTGCGGCTAAATTGTAAACAAGTGTTGGGTGGTTTGGTCTAAGACTATTTGCCTTTTCAAGAGAAGACAAAAAGAGTGGATAATCTTTTTGTTTATAAGCTTCGGTGCTTTTGTTATAATAATACATAAGGCTATCCTGTGCTATAGATTGCCCTGATAAACCAATGGCGATAATTAATAATAATGTCTTCATACCTTAATGTTAAGGACAAGGCAATTTGGAAATTATTGATATCAATTAAAAGCTCACATAATTAGGATAAAGATGAAATAAACTTGAATGAGCTATCAAGTCCTCTAATGGCCTTTTCTGCTCAATTGTTAATTCCCAATAGGTGTTGCTTCATAGTGCTTTAGTGCGTCTTCACTTAGTCTCCACCCTCTCAAAATCAATCTTATAACTAAAATAGTATATGCTTAATGGAAAGACTATGCAAAGTATTATGAAAATAGGGCTGATTTCAGGTGATCAGCAATATGCCAATGACTTCAGACTAATATTGAATGTATGTAATGGTTATTCATTTCAAGGTGCAGTCAATGTAGATCAAGTGGATTGGATGAATATGATTTTTAAAAACAGCGATGTTGTTATCATTGATTTGGATTCAGTAAACTACAAGTCTTTATATAGGTATCTTCAGTCTGACGATATCAATATTATAGGTGTAGGCGGAAACGCTGGATTATTAGATGATTATTTGGAGTTCGGCATAATTTCCTATCAGGGCAACAAATATGCTTATAAGGATATACTGGATATGATAACATTTCCTGATTCTAATAGTGTCTTTAAGCACCTTGTCAATAAAAGCCATCAGGTGGCCTTTGCTATTGATTCAGATCTAACATTAAGGGAGCTGGAGGTTTTGAAAGAGCTAGGTAGAAGCCTCTCTTACAATCAGATTGCCAACAAATTGTTTATAAGCAAAGAGACTGTTAAAACACATCTTGAAAACATTTACTCAAAACTCGAAGTAAAGAGTAGATTTAATGCTGTTGAGAAGGCTAGAAACATTGGTATAATGTAGATATTCAGGTTTTTGATCATATTGGTTTAAGTTGTTAAGATTAAAACAATTTGAGTATTTGCTTGACCAATGAAGCCACTTGAAAAAGTGGCTTTTTTCATTTCCCGGCTAAAGAAAAATTTCACAAAACCAAGCTAGTCAGATTGGGGGATATTTTTCGATTTATTCTGACGAGCATCTTAAAATATAAAATTAAATTATTGTTTAAATAATTGATAATCAATTACTTGTAAATCTATAAATGGAAATTAAAATCCCCATTTTCGAGCCAAATGACTGAGTGCTGTTAGGAATAGTTTTGTTGAGTTGCGTAAGGAGCGCAATGTTTTTTATCAACCTAACAAAACAATATGAAGAAGTTTTTACAATTGAGTTTCATGTTGATGTTCGCATTTGCTTTTAGCGAATCGTGGGCTCAAGAACGCACCGTTTCCGGGAAAGTAACGTCCATCGATGATGGATCATCGCTACCAGGAGTAAACGTTGTACTTAAAGGTACAACTACAGGTACTGTTACCGATGTCGATGGGAATTATCGATTATCGTTGCCTTCAGATGGAGGCACCTTGGTATTTTCATTTATTGGACTTTCAACCGAAGAAGTGGCAGTGGGTGCAAGATCAGTAATCGATGTTCAAATGTCACCGGATGTCACCCAACTTTCTGAAGTTGTGGTTACAGCGGTTGGTATTGAGCAAAACAAGAGAGCATTAGGTTACTCTATTCAGAATGTAGCAGCCGATGACATTGTCAATGCTCGTGAGACCAACTTGGTTAATGCATTGAACTCAAAAGTAGCAGGTGTGAGTGTTGTGAGTTCATCAGGTTCACCAGGAGCATCTGCTAACATTAGAATTAGAGGTAACACTTCCATTAACGGTTCTAACTCACCACTTTTTGTGGTAGATGGTGTGCCAATTGATAACTCAGAGGGGGGGCAGGGTAATGGCACCGGAGGTGTTGATAACTCAAACAGGGCGATTGATATCAATTCGAACGACATTGAGTCATTGACCGTACTGAAAGGCGCTTCTGCTACGGTACTTTATGGTATTAGAGCCGCTAATGGTGCTATTATTATTACTACTAAAAAGGGTAAGAATGGTAAGGCAAAAGTGAATTTTAATACTTCGTTGACTTTTGATCAGGTAAACAAATTACCTGAATTCCAGAAGAAATATGCTCAGGGTAGACCCGTTGGTGGTGTTAATGTTTGGAGAGGGCCAGACACGTTTGAAGGAAACAGCTATGGACCAGCTATTGCTGATCTGGAGTTTGATGGATCAGATTATCCTTATGATGTAAATGGCCGATTAGTACCCAAAGGTACTGGAAATGGTGTACCTGCACGCAACTATAATAATGCTGAGAATTTATTTATTACCGGACAGACTTGGGATAAAAACATTTCAGTTTCTGGTGGAAATGAAAAGTCTACTTACTATTTATCTTTTGGTAATTTAACTACGTCAGGTATAGTGCCAAATTCTGAGTGGGCAAGGACTACAGCCAAACTTACCACAGATACTAAAATCAATGATAAGTTGACTGCAGGTATGTCTGCTACCTTCTCTAATACTGGTGGAAGTAGGCTACAAAGAGGGTCTAACATTTCTGGTGTAGCACTGGGTTTGTATAGAAATACACCCACGTTTGATGCTGGAAACGGAAAAACAGGACAAGAGGCTGCAGATGATCCTGCTACTTATCAATTACCTGATGGATCACAACGAAGTTACAGAGCGGGTGTTTATGATAGTCCTTACTGGACAGTGGCAAAGAACCAGTTTGATGATAATGTCAACAGAATAATAGGTAATGTGAACTTACAATATGAGATTACTCCATGGCTGAAAGCTACCTACAAAATCGGACTCGATCATTATACAGATAGAACCAAAGGTTTTGCTGATCAAGGTGGAGCGGCATTTCCGACAGGAACTATTGTAAATCTTGATAGAAATAGAACCGATATAAACTCTGACTTATTATTTGTCATCAATAAAGACATAAATGAAGATTTAAACATTAGTGCCGTTTTTGGACATAACTATTATACTTTTGATGCTTACACAAGTGAAGATATTGGGACTGATTTTGGGTCACCGGGATTTAGTAATATCTCAAATGCTGCAACAATCCAAACTTTTGAATTATGGGATAGAAAGCAGATCAATGGTGTTCTTGGAGATATTAAATTAGATTATAAGAATTTCTTATTCTTGAATTTCACAGGCCGTAATGACTGGTCTTCTACCTTGCCAGAAGATGCTAATTCTTTCTTCTACCCAGCCGTGGCGTTAGGTTTCGATTTCACAGAAGCTTTTGGACTTGCTAATGGTCCTATCTTATCTTATGGAAAATTAAGAGGGTCTTGGGGACAGGTAGGTAATGATGCGCCTCTTTATGTGACCAATAGCTATTTCAATTCTGCAGAAGCAACTGGCGATGGTTTTATAGCTGGAGTTGGATTCCCTGCTTTTGGAACTAATGCGTTTGAAAGAAGTGCCACTTTGGGTAATGATAAGTTAAAGGCTGAATTAACCACCACTTATGAATTTGGTGGTGAGTTCAAATTTTTTAACGGAAGACTGGGTTTTGATTACACCTACTATAATAGTGAAACCGTTGACCAAATCATCAACATTAACATTTCGAATACCACAGGTTTTGGCGGGTCCATTGCCAATGCAGGTACTATAGAAAATAAGGGTCATGAGCTATTAATCACTGGAAATCCCGTTAAGGTGGGAGACTTCTCATGGGATGTTGAAGTTAACTTCACGCAATATGAGTCGCTTGTGAAAGAGTTAGCAGAAGGAACAGATAGAATCTTCTTAGCTGGATTTACCTCTGCTTCTTCTAATGTAATTGCCGGTAAGCCTTATGGTGCCCTATATGGCAATGCATTCCAAAGAAATGCTGAAGGTAAATTGGTGATAGGTCCAAATGGCTGGCCCAACGTTGACCCAGCTGGAGATAAGTACTTAGGTGACCCTAACCCAGATTGGATTGCCGGTATTAGAAATACTTTCTCTTATAAAGGTATTAGCTTATCAGCCTTATTAGACATAAGACAAGGAGGTGACATTTGGAATGGAACAGGCGGGATATTAAAGACTTTTGGTACGGCCAAGGTAACTGGTGATGAAAGAGAAATCAGAGGTTATGTATTTGATGGTGTTCTAGCAGATGGTGATGGTAATCCAACAGAGGCGGTGAATAATATCCCTGTAGATTTCGCCAATCCAGCTGATGGTATCGGAGGAAACAAATGGAATAGGTATGGATTTGGAGGATTGGTAGAAGAGAATATCCAGGATGGGTCTTGGATCAGACTAAGACAGTTGACTTTATCTTACCAAATCCCTGCATCAATACTTGAGAAGCTTAAGCTTTCCAGAGCGTCTTTTTCAGTACAGGGGAGAAATCTTTGGTTAAAAACTGACTACGATGGTATTGATCCAGAAACTAACTTAACTGGTGCTGATAACGGTATTGGCCTTGATTATTTCAATATGCCAAATACCAAAAGTTATGGAGCTACTTTGAATGTGACATTTTAATTAGTAGACGGTAAAAAAAATATTAATTATGAAAAATTTAAAATATATACTATTACTGACTTTGGGTTTTACAGTATCACTCTCCAGTTGCGAGTATGGTGATGAAAACATTGACCCAACAAGACAGGCAGACGTTCAATTAAATTTGATATTGCCAGCTGCCATAACGCAGGCCGCTTACAACCAGTCAGGTACTGCAGCTAGGTTGTCAGGTATTTTGATGCAGCATTTCTCTGGCTTTGATGCTCAGCAGAATGATTTAGAGAATTATGTGATTGACGAAAATGTATTGAATAACTTCTGGAATTTTGGCCTTTATGGCGGAGTAATGAAGGATGCAGTTGTGATGATCGAGAAAGGAACAGCGGAGGAACAACCTTACTACGTAGGTATTGCCAAAATATTAATGGCCAATGCTTTAGGTACAGGTACATCTATATTCGGTGACATGCCCTATACAGAGGCATTCTTAGGAACTGAGAACCTAAAGCCAGGTTACGATTCACAAGAGTCTATTTACAATTATATTCAGACACTTTTGTCTGAGGCTATTACAGAGTTAAGTAAACCGGCTGTTGGTGGTGGACCAGCGTCAGGTTCAGACTTGATTTTTGATGGAGATGCAGCTAGCTGGATAGCTACAGCACATGCGCTTAAGGCGAGGTATTTTATGCACTTGCAAAAGGTGAATAACAGCAATGCATCGAGTGCATTGACTGAGATAGCCAGTGCATTTACCAGCTCAGCTGGTCAGCCTGACTTTACTTGGGATGCAGCCTCAGCATTTTCTAATCCATATGCGTTATTTGGAAGAGGGCGTCCTAATACATTGGTAATCAATCAGGGCCTTGTGACAAAACTAGGAGAAAGAAACGACCCTCGTGAGGATTTGATTACAGACGGTACTAACTTCTACACAGAAGCCACCGTTGGTGACGGAGGATTATTTTGGACCGTCAACACAGCTCCAAGTCCTTTGATTTCATACACTGAATTGAAGTTCATTGAGGCTGAGGCATTAGTGAGAACAGGTTCAGCAGCGGCTGCACAGACATCTTTTGTAGCTGCTGTTCAGGCCAGTATGGATTATATGGATGTGGAAGCTGCAGATGCAGCAACTTACATTGGTAATCTACCTGATATTAGTGCGTTATCTCCAACTGCTGCTGTTGAAGCTATCATGAATGAAAGCTACATCGCCTTATATGGTCAGGCGGAGTTAGAAGTATGGGTCAATTACAGAAGAACTGGATTTCCAGCGCTTACACCTAATCCAAATGGAGTAAAAGGAAACAACCCAAGTGGTGCTATTCCTAAAAGAATAACATATGCTCAAAATGAGCGGATTACTAACGCTGAGAGTTTAGCAGCGGCCATAGCCAATCAGGGAGCCAATAATAATCTTGATGTTCCTTTATGGGCTTTCAAATGATAATTATTAATTAAAAAAATAAAATTATTAATATGAAAAATATATTTAAAATAGGGTTTTTATCATTGGCTATTATGCTGATCATTACTGGTTGTGGTGATGAACCATTTGATGTGGCCGATGGAGGAGAGCTATATGCAAACATAAACCCTCCTGCATCACTAAATTTCTTGTATCAACAAACTTCTGACATTACAATAGATTTTGACAAAGCAGAACAGAATGCTACCACCATAGCTTCTGTAGAGGTGACCAAGGTGCTTAACATTGCTGACTTTGATGATGATCCTGATACATCGGATCCAGTAAAGTCTAGCCCGGTAACTTATACGGTTACTGGTGATAGCTTTTCACAGACATTGGCAGAGTTGTTTGCGGATGCTCCAATTAATGGAAATGTTCTGACTGAAGATGATCTAGATCCGGGAGATTCATGGTCATTTAGTTATATTCTCAATGTTACCGGACCTAGCCCTACACCAGAGGCGGTTTTAAATACTCCAAGAACTTCGCAATTAGTATTTTCTTGCCCACTAGATGCTGATTTTACAGGTGAGTATAATATTGTAGATGTTACTGGTAGTTCAGCAGGTGGTGGAGCGACATTGTTTGGTGCAGGCCCTATAACTTTGGAGGAAGTAAGTACTTTTGTGCGCTCTTTTGAGGCTACGTACCTTCCATCATTTGGTATTGGCAATCAAGCACAAACATTTCAGTTTAGACTGGAATGCCAGCGAGTCTTGTTTTCTGATAACCAGAATTCTGGGTTGCAGTGTGTGTCGGGTATAAGCTTCGGCTCTGCTGATGTTCCTAGCTCATTTGATCCTACTGATGACAGTGTGCTAGAAATTACCTTGACAGAGGATGTGAACGGAGATTGTGGCCCAGCAGCCCAAACTACTATTAGATTAGTGAAGATTTAGTTTAGGTGATTTTATAATGGATGGAGGCTGACTTTTTTAAGTTAGCCTCTATTTTTTTAAGTGGTTTTGATGCTTAGCATAAGTATGACCTAAAATAGATTAATAAAACAGTGCATAGCCATCAGGGAGACTCTAATATACATTATTATCAAAAATCGCTTCTTAATAGATACAATCCAATATCTTTGGATTATACTACAACAAGAGATTAGAGATTAATATGCAACTAGAACTAAAAGGCACTGATCGCCATGACATATTTCAGGAAATAGCTGAATACCTTAAATCCTTAAAAATCAATGTTGTATCGCAAGATTTTAACAGACCATGGGGAGGTTTCTTTGTTATTGATGAAGGTCAGGCGCAAGAATTTGCGGAGTTGTTCTTTCCAGGTGTTGAGCTGTCATCACTAAAAATTAGCGGAAAGCTAAGTCCTAAAATTCTGGTTGTAGAACCAGGTAAACGACTTTCATGGCAATATCATAATAGAAGAGCTGAGATCTGGCGAAGCCTCTCTAACAATGTAGGGGTGATCACAAGCTTAACAGATGAGGAAGATGAAGTTAAAACATTGAAGGCTGGAGATGAAATACGCCTTACTCAAGGTCAAAGGCATAGATTAGTTGGACTTTCTAGTTGGGGTGTACTTGCAGAAATTTGGCAACACACAGATGCAAATCAACCTTCTGATGAAGATGATATTATCAGAGTCCAGGATGATTTTGGAAGGTAACACCTGAATTTGTTTTTGGATTAACAATACAGAAACAAAGAGAATTCAATTCAATTTTAGCTCTTAGCTGACATTTTAAACCTTTTCCGATTAATTACATTTATAGTGTTATAACATTTAAACTTATCAAAATGAAAAAAATCTTATTACTATCATTAGTTGTACTTGCTTGCTTAGTTGCAAATCCTGATGCGAATGCACAGGAGTTTCCAAAATTGGATGGAAGTCCTATGGATATGGCGTATTACCCATCAAGAGTAGCTTTTAGAGCATTCGGAAAGACAGATGCAGAAAAGAATGCAAAACCAATAATTCGAGTTACTTATTCAAGGCCGCAGGCAAAAGGAAGAAAAGTATTTACCGAATTGGAAAAACCAGGTAATATCTGGAGAGTGGGTGCAAATGAATCTACCGAAATCATGTTTTTTCAGGACGTAACCATTGACGGTAAAAAGGTGCCTGCAGGGAGATATACAATGTATGCATTACTAGGAGAAGATGATTGGACTATTCATTTCAGTTCTGATACAGATGGTTGGGGACACTACTCTTATAAGCCAGATGACAGCATGGTAGCAACTATAAAAGTACCAAAGCAGAAAACTGAAAGTACTGTGGAGAACATGAGCATTATGTTTGAAGAAGCTGAACCAGGCGCCCACATGATTATCGCCTGGGACGATACCATGGTAAGAGTACCGATAGGATTGTAAAGCAGAAAATATCTAAAAATCTAAAGCGACTCGATTGGGTCGCTTTTTTTTATACCTCCTGGTAGTGTCATTTCTTCATAAAGAATGGTTAGCAATCTTGTTGATATATTAACTAGACCATTTAATGAATCTCATTTCAATAATAATAGTTAGACATAATTATTATTTACCCTCCTAATAATTGAATTGTTGCTAATTGAGCCCTTCCCAATTTATTAATTACTATCATATCAAGGTACTTAAAATTGAAGTTCTAATGGACAGATCTTAATAATTAATCCTGTCAGATTTATTGAGATAAGTAAAGGCGTTAAGAATAATTATAATTAACCATTTTATCACTCTGAAGGCATATTCTTGAGCATGTGTAATTTTTTAATCGTTTCGAAATGAAGTCATGTTTTAAGAGTAATAGTATTCTTTTTTATTTGAAGAATCTGAAATTCAAAAAGCCACTTTTGATTCTCATCATTTTCTTTTCAGCTGGTAATTTAATGGGGCAGAACCCATTTGTTACCATTTGGAAAACTGATAATCCCGGCAGCTCAAATGACAATCAAATAAAAATCCCAACAGCTACAGCATTCGGGTTTACTTATGATTATACGGTGGATTGGGGTGATGGTACCAGTGACACAGGTATAACTGGCGATATAATACATACTTATTCTTCTTCAGGTACTTATCAAGTATCTATATCCGGCCAATTTCCTGCAATTCGTTTTGGAGATGCTGGTGACAAGCAAAAAATATTGAGAATTGATGCATGGGGTGATATTCAATGGGAGTCTATGAACCGTGCTTTTAATGGATGTGAAAACTTAATTTATAATGCCTCTGATGCTCCAGACTTGTCAAATACCACCACACTATTCAGAATGTTCTCAGGAGCTACCAACTTTAATGGAGATCTTAATAATTGGGATGTGAGTACTATTACAAACATGGATCAAATGTTTTACCAAGCGAAGTTTTTTAACGGTAATGTAAGTAATTGGGATGTTAGTGCTGTGGATAATATGAGATATATGTTTTCTCAAACGGATTTGTTCAATGGCGACCTCAGTAACTGGGATGTGAGTAAGGTAGAAGACATGTCATACATGTTTAATTCAGCGAAAAACTTCAATCAGGATATAAGCACATGGGATGTTGGCGCAGCAACAACAATGAATTCTATGTTTTTCGGTGCAACTAAGTTTAATGCAGATTTAAGTTCATGGAATGTTAGTAGTGTAACTGATATGTCTGCTATGTTTTACAATGCTGAGGCATTTAACAGTGAATTGAATAATTGGAATGTCAGCAATGTGAACTCTATGTCAGCAATGTTCAGTGGGGCGATCAAGTTTAACAGTAATCTGAATAATTGGGATGTTAGCAATGTGACGAACATGAGCTATATGTTTAATGGCTGCACAGTTTTCAATGGGGATGTTAGCTCTTGGAATACTTCTATAGTTAGCGATATGTCATTTATGTTTCGTCAAACAGATGCTTTCAATCAGGATATTGGCAGCTGGGATGTATCCAATGTAACTAACATGTCGGCAATGTTTAATCAAGCCATAAAATTCAACCAGGATTTGAGCTCGTGGAATGTAGCTAATGTGACAGATATGTCACATATGTTCAGTTCTGCTGTTGCTTTTAACCAAAATATCAATCTATGGAATACTAGCAGTGTCATTAATATGAAAGGCATGTTCTCAAATTTATCTTTGTTCAATCAACCTTTAAATAATTGGGAAACAGGAAATGTAACAGACATGTCGTTTATGTTTCGGTTTTCTTCAGAGTTCAATCAAGACATCAGCGCATGGGATATTAGTAAGGTTACTACTATGGAGCAGATGCTCAACTCTACTGCTCTTAAAAACTATAACTACGACAAATTGCTCAATAGCTGGGCAAGTAAGGCAAGTATTAGTAGTGTCGCATTTGGTGTTACAGGCGTTTCATATTGTTTAGCGGAGGCTTCGAGAAATATTTTAACAAATTCATTCGGGTGGGTTATTGATGACGCGGGTATTGATTGTACAAAGTCAGATCAGATAATAACATTTGAGTCTCTTATGAGTGTTGTAATTGGCGATTCGAATTTTGAACTTGAAGGTTCAGCATCTTCAGGGCTTAACCTTAATTATGTTTCATCAAATCCTGCTGTTGCTAGCATTTCTGGTTCTACTGTAACCATAAATGGTGTAGGTACAACCACTATTACCGCTACTCAGAACGGAGATTCTTATTTTAATGCAGCAAATAGTGTTGATCAAACACTAATAGTAAAAGACACTCAAACTATTACATTTTCGGCTTTAGGTAATGTTACATATGGTGATGATAACTTTGAATTGAGTGCAGTGGCAAGTTCAAATTTACCAATTACGTATACTAGTGCCGACCCAAGTATAGCTACTATATCTGGCAATACTGTAACTATTGTTGGAGCTGGAAGTACATCAATTACTGCTTCACAATCTGGTAACGATAATTTTGCAGCAGCTCCAGATGTATCACAATTATTGATAGTCAATAAATCAGATCAGACTATTTCATTCAATGAGATAGCCAATTCCACATATGGTGATGCTGATTTTACGATTGACGCAAGTGCGTCATCAGGGCTGCCGGTATCTTTTACTAGCTCAAACCCTTCTGTAGCGTTAATAAATCAGGGCGTAATTGAAATTACTGGTGTTGGGATTACTTCAATAACAGCCAGTCAGACTGGTGACGATAATTATAATGCCGCCATATCTGTCATTCAAACTTTAACTGTAGAAAAATCTAATCAGACTATTATTTTTCAACCATTTGATATTAAGACTATTTTAGATCCAGATTTTGAAATAGAGGCCAGTTCATCATCATCTCTATCATTAGAATTTAAAAGCTCAGATGAAAGTGTTGCAAGAGTAAATGGTACTATGATAGAGATTGTTGGTGTCGGTACTACTGTTATAACAGCCAATCAACCTGGAGATTCTAATTTTGAACCTGCAGAAGAAGTAAGAGAAAATTTAACTATTACCAAAGCAACACAAGTTATCACTTTTAACACATTACCTGAATTAGGCATTGGAGCCTTGCATCAACTAGAGGCCACCTCATCATCTGGATTATTGGTAAGTTTCATTTCATCAAATAATGAAATAGCGAGTGTTGATGATTCTGGTGTCTTGAGAATTCACCAATTCGGAGATGTAACAATTACCGCAATACAGAATGGAGATAACAATTTTTTACCAGCAGTCGAGGCATCACAACTTTTAACAATTGAATCCATTACAAGCGCTGAAAATGGGT
>NZ_SMLV01000330.1 GCF_009711525.1 Fulvivirga lutimaris | reverse complement strand
TGGTCTTATGAAGAAGTTGCTTTTCAGGAAAAACAATCGGCAGCGGCACTTATGGCCTTTGCTGAAAAACAAGGGTTTAAGATTACCAAAAATGTAGGAGGTATTGCAACCGCTTTTATGGCTGAATATGGTTCTGGAAAGCCTATCATAGGTATAATGGGTGAGTTTGATGCTTTGCCAGGCTTATCTCAAAAAACAGTGCCTCACAAAGACCCTGTTCATGATGGCGGTGCAGGACATGGTTGTGGCCATAACCTGTTTGGTGTGGCCTCTTTAGGAGCCGCAACGGTAATTAAAGAGCAAATAGCAAGCGGGAAACTAAAAGGTACGGTAAGGTTTTATGGCACTCCAGCTGAGGAGAAGTTCTTCGGAAAATTGTGGATGGTGCGCGAGGGTGCTTTTGACGATGTAGATATTATGATGGACTGGCATCCAAGCTCATCAACTAAAGCCAATGTTCAAGCTGGTTTGGCCCTGGTAGATTTTATTGTAGAATTTGAAGGTCAGGCAGCCCATGCTTCTGGTGATCCATGGAATGGAAGAAGTGCGGCAGACGGTTTGGAATTATATACAACGGGTATCAACTATTACAGAGAGCATATACTACCTTCAGTAAGGATTCATTATGATATCATGGAAGCAGGAAAGGTGGTCAATGTAGTGCCTGACTATGCTAAAATATGGACACGTGTTCGCGATACTAAAAGAGATGGGATGGTGAAAGTATGGAAGCGGGTAGAAGAAATCGCTAAAGGCGCAGCTATTATGGCTGATGTTGACTACAAGATCACTTTGGTTTCAGGTGTGCATGAAGTGTTGGTGAATAGGACAGGAGCCGCAGCTTTGCAAAAGAACCTGGAGTATTTAGGAGAGCTGGACTTTACTGAAGATGAAATAGCCTTTGCTAAGAAAATTCAAGAAGCTACTAATAAACCACAAATTGGTTTTGATACCAAAATAGAGCCTATGGAAGAGACCTTAGAGCACCCAAGAGGTGGATCAACCGATGTTGGTGATGTTAGCTGGGTAGTTCCGACTATCAGATTAAGTGCTACGGTAGCACCAAAGGACACGCCTTGGCACAGTTGGGCGGTAGTGGCTTGCAGTGGAATGTCTATAGGTCATAAAGGAATGCTTTATGCCACAGAAGCGCTATCCATGACCATGATTGATCTTTTTGAAAACGCAAAATTGAGAGATGAAGTGAAGGCCGAATTCAAAGAACGTAAAGGGGATTATGTTTATAAAGGCATTGTTCCTGATGGACCACCGCCAGTCAATGACATTGACTAAAAGCGCTGATTAAACAATAGTATTGATAACGTAAATTTTCTAAATGCTACTAAATGGTTGCATATTTCTTTGACTTTGGTATATTTGCAACTATTAGGTTGCATTTAAACATAATGGTTATGGAAGACAAGTTAGTTAAAGAAGTTATATTCAATCACCCTATAGACAAAGTCTGGAAGGCGATAACTCAGGGATCAGAGATTAGTAAATGGTTCATTAGTGCCGATTTTAAAGCTGAAGTCGGTTATAAGTATAGATTCACTGCAACTGAAGAACATGGAAGCACTCAAATAAGCGGTACGGTATTGGAAGCAAATCCTTATACTTTAAAATACAGTTGGAAGGTGGGTGAAGCTCCAATTGAGACTATTGTTTCATGGAAACTGGAATCACAAGGAGCTACAACAAAACTGCTACTTGAGCACACTGGTATCAGTAAAATAGGAGGCAAAGCAGCTGTAGAGGCATTCAATCACTTTAGTATGGGATGGGATGCATGTTTGTCAGTTTTACCTAATTATTTAAATGGAGAAGCCACACAACCAGCACATTGATAAGATATTCAAAGCTATAGCTGACCCTACAAGGCGTGAGATATTTCATGCCCTTGTAGTGGCTAGCGTGGCATTGTCGATAACCCAAATTTCTGAGCGCTATGATATTAGCAGGCAGGGAGTTACGAAGCATATCAAAACACTTCAGCAAGCAGGACTCATTACCATAAATGCTCACGGAAGAGAACGTTACTGCCTTCCAAGCACTAAACCTCTTAAACTAGTCAAAGACTGGGTAAACTTTTACGACAAGTTCTGGGACGATTCGCTTAGCAGGTTGGGTGATCATCTGGATAGTCAAACATAAACGCTTAACTAGCGGATTTCAGGGTTGATAAACAAATGACTGAACCAACGCCAGGTTCCAGTTGTATCTGGAACCGTGATAGTATAAAGTGTTCTTCTCCTGATATCAATGTCTGACGCTGGTGACAAGGTGATAACCGCTTCACCATTTTCTGATACACTTTTATTGATCTGACATTCGGCTCTCTGAATAAAACATTGCAGCCTATCCAACTGAAGACCTTTGCTATTAACTGTGATACTAAGTTGGGGCTTAGAATCGTCTTTAGGAACTATAAATGAGTCTGGTGAAACATTTTTGATTTTTAATGCCCTCATCATGGCCTTGGAGGTAAATTTGTTAATATCTGCATAAGCCTCAGACATTGGAAACCGTGGGCATTGCATTAAGTCTGTTCCGCTATAAATCACTCCGGAATTTTGGGCTGCTGCGCCTGCAAAACCTATCTTTTGAACAATAGCCTTCATTTTAGGATCCAACTCTCCATATGGGTAAGCCAATACTTCTGGTGTAAAACCAGTGTTTTCTTGAATCAGCTGCTGACTAAGCATTATATCTTCTTCAAAAGTCTCATACCTGGAAGTCTCTGGGAGGTTTAAAAAGTAATCATGTGAGTGTGTATGATTGCCAATTTCAACGTTATCACCCATTGCAATTTTAATTTCTTCCCAGCTCATGTAATCTCCGCCTCCAACAGTTTTGGTATTGATAAAAAGGGTAGAAGGGAAGCCATATTTCTTAAGCATTGGCAGGCAATTTTTGAAAAAACTCTTGTAGCCATCATCAATGGTTATTACTGCGGTCTTTTGAGTTTCAACTTCAGATTTTAAGTACTTCACAGCTTCTGAAAAGGATAGTACCTGATAATCCTTCTCTTTTAAATATTGTAGGTGTGCTTCAAAGTCTTGTAGAGAAATATTGGTTGACGGATACCGGTTGTCACCAAACCTATGATAGACAAAACATACAATTTCCTTATCGTTGGGCTCATTTTTATTAACAGCTTGCTCAGTATTCCCTTCATTATCAGTTGTGGTCGACTGTTGACAAGAGGTAAGAGAAAACAGAAGTAATATGGCTAAAAGTGCTGTTCGCATTTACTCTTCTTTAAAGTATTTTGGGTCCAGCTTATAATCATCATATTTTGTTAAGTCATTCTGCCTGATAATGGTCTTAAGTTGATGAACATAGGCAGCGCCTCTTTGCGAGTACCTTCTCAAGAATGGTAATAAGATGTTAATATCATTGGTTTTTTGTCTGGCCTTGCGAAACTCACTATAAGGCCTCGCTCTGCCTAACGTTACAAAATAGTCTTCTATAGATTCCGATATGTCATCATACTTTCTCAAATACACCTGATTATTATTGGCTGCTATTCGGGGCTCATCTTTATTATACGCCCAAATACCAAAAAGATTATTGGCTTGTCTGAAAAACCTTGATGAACCCCAGCCACTTTCTACAGCAGCCTGCGCCAGCGTGATGCTGTTAGGGTGCGTGATCATGCGTTCAAGAAGGTTGTTAATATCGCCAGCTTTAAAACGTTGTTTCTCCCTTAGAAATAAGGTGGAGTCTTTTTTTGACCACTTTTCTTTGGTCGTCAGAAGAATAATGCTATCCCGAACTGTATTGATATGATATCGTGCTATTAGCACAGACGGTAATGTGAGCGCAAAGAACTTTTCCTTACTTTCATCAACAGGTAAGCCACTTAAATCTGGGATGTTATTATAAAGGATAGGTCTAACCAAGGAGTCTTCTAGCAACACAATATTTGTGGTATCATTTAGTGCTATAGTTTCTACATGTAGCCTTTTCACCTTCTCACCGCAGGAAAAGACAAACACTAAAATGATCCAGCAGTATTTGTGTATTAACTTCATTCAGTTGTCTAACTCACTAAAGATATAAAAGTTAATGGCATTTTTTAAAATTATGTTGATAGTTTGAATTTTGTAAATTTGAGCTATGAAAAAGGCCTTGTCAATCGAAGAGTTTTACGCTAATGATTTAAAATTTACACCAGACAACCTCAACTCCGGTGTTGGGCATTTTAATGTATTTCAGCTGGATGAATTCGCCAGTGCGAAACCAAAGCCAATGCCATATAACCGCAGAGACTATTATAAGATTAGTCTAGTAAAAGGCAGAGCACGAGTGCACTATGCAGATAAGGTGATAGCTGTTGATAAGCAGGTGTTAATATTCTCTAATCCGCAGATACCTTATAATTTTGAGAAAATAGATGAGCAGCTGACAGGTTATTTCTGTCTTTTCACTGAAGAGTATTTCCATCAGTATGGAAATATCTATTCATATCCGGTATTTCAGTCAGGTGGTACTCCAGTGTTTATTTTAGAAGATGATCAGGCAGATGCATTTTCAGAGATATTCAAAAAGATGTTTAATGAAATCAACTCAGATTATGCTTTTAAATATGATGCGCTTAAGAATTTGGTGTTTGATATGATTCATACCGCCATGAAACTGCAGCCTGCTAATCTGGTCGCCAACCATCATTCTAACGCTTCAGATCGTATTTCGTCTTTCTTTATGGAGTTGCTGGAGCGACAGTTTCCTATTGAACATGTAAATCAAAAGATAAAACTACGCTCAGCTTCCGAATTTGCAGAGAAATTGAATGTGCATGTAAATCACTTAAATAGAGCACTAAAGGAGACTGTACAAAAAACCACAACTGATATCATTTCAGATCGCATTCTGCAGGAAGCCAAGATACTTTTAAAGCACACGAGTTGGAATATAGCTGAAATTTCAGAAAGCCTTGGTTTCGAGGAAACTGCTCATTTCTCCAACTTCTTCAAAAAGAACACTAATAACTCGCCAGTTAAATTCAGGAAAGCTATAGTTGTTTGATTTTTGCAAAAACCTGTTTGTAAGTTGCAAACCTGATAGCATGTAATGCGTCTAGCTTTGTGTCATTATTAATTTATTAAACGATTTTAATTATGACAAAGAGCAAAATAGCACTGGTGACTGGCGGAAGCCGTGGACTGGGAAGAGATATGGTTATTAATCTAGCCAAAAAAGGGTTTGATGTAGCATTCACCTATAATTTAAACAAACAAAAGGCAGATGAGGTGGCCACAGAAGTTGATAAGCTCGGGCAGAAAGCTTTTACTTTTCAGCTCGATACCAGAGATGTAAAATCATTCGATGGTTTCTACAAACAGCTGTCTTCTGAACTTGAAAAGGAAAGAGGCAGTGCCAATTTCGACTTCCTTGTTAATAATGCAGGAACAGGCAGCTATGCACCTATTGCAGAAGCTACCGAAGAGCAATTCGATGAGATGATGAACATCCATTTCAAAGGAGTCTATTTTCTTACGCAGAAGGCCTTGCCATTAATGAATGACAACGGCAGGATAATTAATATCTCTTCTGGATTGGCAAGGTTTTCACTTCCAGGGTTCTCCGCTTATGCATCTATGAAAGGTGGCATAGAAGTATTTACCAGATACCTGGCTAAAGAATTGGGTTCCAGAGGTATTAGAGCTAATGTGGTGGCTCCAGGAGCAATAGCTACAGACTTTGGTGGTGGTGCTAATAGAGACGATGAAGAGAAAAGAGCTATGGTAGCTAATGTAACTACTTTGGGCAGAGTAGGAGAGCCTGAAGATATTGGTGGCGTAGTGGCCTTCCTTTGTACTGAAGAAGGTGGCTGGATAAACGGTCAGCGCATCGAAGCATCTGGTGGGATGCTGGTTTAAATAGAAGAAAGCCCATGATCTAATTCATGGGCTTTCCTTAAATTTTCAAGAGTGTATGTAATGTGGGTGTTGCCTACAATGGCACTACAAGAACGGGCATTTTTGATTTTTTGACAATTTCAGAAGAAACGCTACCTACAAAAGCCCTATACAAAAAGTTATGTTCTTGATGTCCTGTTATTATGAGATCAATGTTTAATTTTTTAGATTCTGTTAATACCATCTCAATAGTAGCACCCTGAATTAACAAACCTTCAGCATCAATTCCTTTTTCCTTTAAACCATTAGCAAATGTTTGTAACTGCTGATGCTCACTTCTTAAATCCGATGCTCTTGTATCTCTAATGTACTGTGGCCCGACATCATACCCTATGAAATCCGGATCTGGTGCAGAAACATGCAAAAGCCATACTTTTGACTTAAATGCACTGGCTAATTCATATGCTTTATCAATGAGCAATTGCTCACCATCATCAAAATCAAGGGCAACTAAAATATTCTTCAAATCAGTAGTGTTTAGTATTATTAATTTAAAGATAAATGCTGAGCAGAACAAAGCCCATGACTTTAATCTTGGGCTTTGTTCATTTATTGCTTATCAATACGATCAAATAATCTCCTTGAGGGGATTGGGGGATGGGCTATTGATTCACATCCGGAGATGGTCCATCCAATAACTTAAGACCTTTATCCTGAACGGCCTTATTCAATTGATTTAGCTTTTCCTGATAGACCTTTTCCAAATCCTTAAGCTCCTTGTCCATTTCCTGAGTGACTTCTTTCCTAAAAGCCTCTGCCTGGTCAGTAGGAGGATAGTCACCGCGCTGCTGATCAGCCATTAAGAATGCCAATCGGTTATTGATACGAATACCGAAATTCAGAGGATCCTGATATGCTTCGTTCTTAGTCATATGAATGTTGTTTTCAATAACATCCAACTCTTTATATAGCTCATCGGCCATGTTTTTTATCTGATCAAACTCCGGTTGTCCTTTTATTTTTTCACGCAAGTAGTTAATGTCTTCCTTGGTTTTTCTAATGTCTATGATTGCCTGATGACCCTCACTGACTTTATTTCTTACTTTCATCAAGAACTCAAACTGTTTTTTATAGTCCGCCATGGTGTTGGGCAACCTTGGGTCTTTAAGGATAGTGAAAGGCTGTTCCATGGTCTTTCCATTTACAGTGAGTTGCACAGTATAGTTACCCGGCATGGCCTTAGGTCCTCTGTTTGGTGATGAGTACAAAATCATGCCTTTAAACTCCTTAAAACCAGGATAGCGCATATCCCAGACCATTCTATTCCCACCTTTTTTAGGCTTAATAGCCAGCTTTTTGTCTTTTGAGTTGTTTGAGAAAGTCGATATGAGCTCACCACTGCTATCTAAGATTTTAATGCTTACCGAATCTTTTTCTGCTAAATCTTTGAGATAGTAATGCACCATTACGCCATCAGGATGATTTTCACCTACCAGCTTGGTATTTGGCGATCCCCAGCCTCCCTGATTCATTCTATAACTGTCATCTGGTTTAAACAGATAAAAATTGCTGGCCGCTACCTCGTCATTAAGTTGGTGTAGTGGCGTTAGGTCATCAATAATCCAAAAGCTTCTGCCATGTGTTGCGGCAATCAGGTCATTGTCTCGTACTTGTAAGTCTCTTATGGCCACAATAGGCAAATTCAGCTGAAAAGGCTGCCAGTTGATACCGTCATCGAAAGAAACATACATGCCCCATTCAGTACCGGCATAAAGTAATCCCGGTTTTACTTTGTCAGCTCTGATGGCTCGTGTATAATGTGTATCATCGATTCCACTGGTGATTTTAGTCCATGTTTCTCCATAGTCGGTGGTTTTATAGAGATATGGCGTGTAGTCACCAAATTTGTAGCTCGTAGCTGCCAGGTAAGCTCCTCCTTTAACATGTGGATTAACATCAATGCAATTCATCATATTATACTTAGGAGAGCCGGGAGGCGTCACGTTTTTCCATGTTTTTCCGCCATCACGGGTAACATGCACAAGCCCATCATCAGAGCCCACCCACATAACGCCTTCTTCCTGAGCTGATTCTGCAGTGGCAAAGATGGTTCCGTAGAATTCTACACCAGTGTTGTCCTGTGTAATCAGCCCACCTGAAGAAAGTAAGGTCTCAGGTTCATTTCTGGTAAGATCCGGAGAAATAACTTCCCACGACTGACCTTCATTGGTAGTTACATGCAGATAGTTGCTACCGGCATACAATTTATTCTTATCATGAAGACTGAAGAAGACTGGATAGTTCCAGTTGAAACGATATTTCATTACTTCCACACCAGAACCTGCAGGGTTATCAGGCCAAACATTGGTAGATCGGGTCTGATCGATTGAATGGTCCATGCGCATCATATAACCTTTGTATGTCCCTCCATAAACAATGTCGTTATTCTTTGGGTCAGGTGCCAGATGAGCACTTTCACCACCAGCGGTAGACTCCCAGTCACTTTCAGTAATAGCGTTTCCAGCATTTCTACTTGCTATTCTTATAGCCGAATTGTCCTGCTGAGCACCATATATTCTGTATGGGAAGGCATTATCTGTAGCAACACGGTAAAACTGAGCAGTAGGCTGGTTATGATAAGTAGTCCAGTTATTTCCTCCATCAGTAGATATTTGAGCACCACCATCATCTGCTATGATCATTCTTTGGTTGTTGTTTGGATCAATCCACAAATCATGATGGTCACCGTGGGGAGCGTTTTTTAGCTCAAAAGTTTTACCACCATCTTTAGACACTCCGTAGCTCACATTCATCACATAGATCATATCTTCATTCTGAGAGTCCGCAGTGATTCGGCTATAATACCAGGCTCGTGAACGGAGCGCACGATTAGCACTGGTTTTTATCCATGTTTTACCAGCATTATCTGATCTGAAAAGTCCACCATCTTTGGCCTCTATAATCGCCCAAACACGCTCTGAGTTTACGGGTGATACTGCTAATCCAACAATTCCCCAAGGTCCTTTTGGAAGACCACTTTCTTTTAACTCCGTCCAGCTATCACCACTGTCTGTACTTTTAAAAATCTTGCTGTCAGGACCGCCACTATCCATTCTGTAGCCATTTCTTTTCATTTGCCATGTGGCAGCATACATTATTCTTGGGTTGTTAGGATCAAAAACTAAATCTCCAGCACCTGCTTTGTCGCTCACATAAAGTATTCGCTCCCAACTTTTACCACCATCCATACTACGATATACGCCACGTTCACTATTCTCTTTCCACAAATTACCAATGGCCGCTACATACACGATGTCAGGATTGGTAGGGTGGATTCTTATTCTTGAAATATGCTCTGTTCCTTTAAGCCCAATGAATATCCATGATTTACCTGCATCTGTAGATTTCCAGACACCACGGCCGCTTGATACATTGCCTCTTAGTGTTTGCTCGCCTTCACCCACATAAATGACATTAGGGTCTGACTCAGCGACTGCTACAGCGCCAATTGAGCCGCCAAAGTAACCGTCAGAGATACACTCCCAGGTTGAACCCCCATCGGTTGTGCGCCAGACGCCACCACCAGCAGTACCCATGTAGTAGAGATTATTGTTGCCAACCACACCAGTAGCAGTACCGGCTCGACCACCACGATAGGGGCCTATGGAGCGCCATTTCATACCTTCATATAAGGACTGGTCATAACTGATAGACTGAGCGGATGACTTGCTCTTGCGTTGTGCCTCGGTATTCGTTAATAAAGCGACCGCAAATAGAAGAATGAGTAGGATAGAACGATGCATAAATTCTGATTTTGATTGTAGTCGGAAATTAATCAAAGTCAGTAGCTATTGCACATTATATTATGTTAACGGTTTTACGAATTGACTTGATTTTATCTCTATTGCTTATGGACTTAAATAATCTCAAGATATTCTCCCTTTGAATGGGGTCAGGGGGTAGTACTTGTTATACGTTTTAAAACAATAATGTCTTTAAGTTCCCGTGCTCCACCTAATATCAATCATAAGCACTTGAAGTACATTAACCATTGAGTTCAATAGCTAATCATAAAATCATAAAACGTTTTGGAAATTTTGGCTAATTGTTCGGTTCCCTTGTTGAAATCATTTAGGTTTTTAGACAGTAATACTAGTACATAAGCACCGCCATCTGGCAAATACACAATTCCTGCATCATGGTGAACACCGGTTATTGAACCTGTTTTGTGAGCCACTGTCACCTCTTTTGGTAAATACTTTGGAATTATATCATTAAACTGCTGATCTTTTAAAATAGTAATCATCACTTCGCAGTCCTTTTGAGAACCAGCCCTATTATTTGCAATGGATTCTAGTATAACCATCAAATCTCTGGCCGTTGTAGAATTACTTAAGCCTTGATCATACGCTTTTATGTCCTCAACACCTCTTAACACCTCTATATCTTTGGCGCCTAAATCTCTCATGGTTGCAGTTACTTTTTTAGCATCTACTAACTCAATAAGTACATTTGTTGCCAGATTGCTACTCACAGTAATCATACTATACATCAAGTCTTTAAGCGCTACTTTAGTATTGATTTGTTGGTAAATAATATCGTCACTATCATCATTAATATCCATACTATACAAACTGCCATCAACAATACTTTTAAATTCATTTTTTAATAAAATTGAATCATTCAAGTCTAACTTACCTTCCGCAGCTTGTTTAAAAAGCTCAATAATAACAGGTACTTTCATGGTACTGGCGGCATGAAACTTCTCACCAATATTGATGTATAAACTGTCTTTTGGCTCAGTTAAACTATAAAACGCCACAGCCACAGTGCCATCGATAGAATCAATTTGAGCCATTACGGTTCTTTCAAGTTGTTCCATTTTAGAATCTTTTTCTTGACAGGAGGAAAAGAAAAGTAATGAAGAAAGGAATACACAGACTGATGCTGTTTTTAAACGTTTCATAATTGTATTCTTTTAATAATTATCAAAACTTAAATCAACACCCCTAGAATCCTGAGTTGTTTTAAGTGTTCCACAGGACCACTTGAAACTCTAGATGATTACAAGTGTCTCCGGACACTTTAAGTTTAAACCAATAATTTAATTTTTAATAATCCCTTTTGCCCGGCATAATCAGAAGCACTGGAATACTTATAATATTCTGGCTCATCAACAAGTCCCGCAACAACGGGATTATTATGGATGTAGTCGAGCTTTTGTTGCATGAATTTATTAGTCATCAATAGTTCAGCATGGTTATCCTGTTTCCAAAACTGGAAATTTGTGTTATTCTTATTTTTCTTACCAGCAGATGAAAAAATCCAAAGCATCCAGTTTTTTCTACTTTCATGAGTATTGTTTTCAATACTTTTCAAAATATGAGAAGCAGTAAACTTCTTAAAATCTCTAACTATTGCTGATAAGTCATTGACATTTTCATTACGCGAAATAATTAAATGGATATGATTTGACATAATGACCCAGGCATATACCTCTAATCCCTTTTCCTTTTGGCAATAGCGAATGCTATCTAATACAATTTCAGAGTACTCACTTCTAGTAAATACGTCAATCCATTCTACTACTGTGAAGGTTACAAAGTATATTCCCTCAGGGTCATCAAATTTATAAGCCGACATATTCTTATAATTATTATTTTCTAAACCGTGTCTGAAGACACTCCTTCTCATTCATACTTTTAAGTCATCTTTCAGAAGACTTAAAAGAACTTGGTAAGCTTGGACACAATTTCGATCCTCAATTCCCATTTTGCACCGGAAATCCCATCTGGGCCCAAATCAAAATGCCTTCATCAAGAATGGCTGTATTTTTAAAACCATTTCTTCTTAATGTATTCATTACTCTTTCAGACGCTGCATGCGGACAAGCACAGTAAGCAACCACCCATGTGCTATCATTAGGTATATCTTTTACGAAGTTCTCGGGCTCTTCATAATAGGGTACGGGTATAGCACCGGGAATATGCATCTGGCGCCAGGCTACTTCAGATCGGGCATCCAGCAATACCAGGCGTGAGCTATCGCGCATTGCTTTTATCAGCTGCTCTGCAGATAAATACTTACCTTCTTTGAGTGTAAAATTCGGTGCCTTGCTAGTTGGATTCAGTACATAATTTTCTGGTTTCGGTATTGACACCGTATCTTTTTTAGGCACATCCCAGCCTGCAGCTCTGCTACGCAGGAAGGCTGTAAGTCCATCTATTTCTTCAGCGCTTAAGCTGTCTTTGAAGGCGATCATAGGTGTGCCATCTCGTCCCTCTGCAATTGCATATCTTAGAAAGTGATCGGTTGCTGTTGCCAGTAGCATAGGGTTGCCCAAAGCCGGAGCAGTTATGCCTTCGCCATCTTTGCCATGGCAGGTGGCACAAGTGGTATTGTAGAGCTTTTCTCCTAACGCCACATCTCCTTTAACAGGGTCTCTGGATAATTCAACAGCTTTTTCAACACCAGCAGTTTCATAGAGCCATTTTAGTATTAATTCAATTTCTATATATTCCAATGGGCCGCCTTGCAAATCTCTATATCCGGCCATTGCAGTGTTAGCACGGCCATATTGGATGGTATAACGCATGAAGTTGGTACCCTGACTGGTAGCTAGTAAGGAGTGGGAACGGAGCGAAGGAGCATTATCATTGGCATAACCCTGCCGATCGTCACCATGGCAAAGCGCACAGTATTTAGTGTATAATTCTGATGCATGCAGCATAGCAGTAGTATCTAGCTTATCATTAGGTCTAAGCATCAGTGCCATAGCACCTTGCTCTTCAGGCTCTTGCACAAACTCCAGTTGAACACCTTTAGCATAATCGTTTAGGACAATCAGGCGCTGAAGGGAGTCTGTTAAGATCATGGCTTCTTCAGGTAGCCGTTCTTTCAGGTATTTATGTGTTTCCTCAAGATTCTTTACTTCAAATCGTAAGGCAAACACACCATTGCCACGCTCTGTTAAAAAATCTGCAACATCTCCATTCTCCTGAGGGCCAATTAAATGAATTTCCTGATTCCTGATCAGCTTAAATTTTGCTTCATGACCAGACGTGTTACTGGCAACTTCTTCAAAACCCATTTTCTGAAATTCAGATTTTGCTTCATCTAAACTTTCAACAGCAACGATAATGGCCGCAGTGCCTACAACCCCATTTGGTTGATCGTCATATCGTCTTCCATAGCTGTAGTATGTTTTCCATTGCTTCATTGTTCCCTGATAATCGTAATCAAGGTACTCTACAAAACCGGGCATATTTCCTGATTGGTTTATGCTTGCAAAATCAACCCTGCGCTCATCAGGTTCACCATTATCCCATGACCAGCCGTCAGGAGTTTCTGAGGAAGATCGGTAAGATTTTATCGAGTCCATAATGAAGCCCTTTGAGGCTAGCCAGGCTGAAGAGGAATCAGCGGAGGAGCTGGACAATGAATACATTCTAACACCTTCATTGTTTTTGAGGAAAGTGGATATAAATTGAGGCTTAACGTCATCCGAGATTGAATCATCTAATGACAATATTTCTAAGGCTGATAGGTCAGGAAATGAGATGTAAAAGACCTTTGATCCTGCATAAGCGGAGTTTTGAGTCTTATCAGGCACATCAAAACCCAAGGTATCTTTATAATAAGCACTTGCGGACTTAAGGTCATCAACAATGAGTGTAGCACTATTAATACCGAAACCTGTGCCCAACAGAAACGGTTTCTCCTTTTCTATTTTGGTACAAGCTGATACTACCAAAAGTATAAGCAGTAGAGTGGATAAGGAGATCGACTTGAAAAGCTCCAATAGATTAGATACAACTTTCATAATGATTATACTTTCGTTTAGCGTGTAATCAAGAAAGTTAACCTGATAATCCTAGAAATAAAATAAATATTGGAATAGTTATTAATTGGAGAAAATCAGTAGAATGTCACAGTCCATCACTCGCCTTTTTCCTGGCGTGGTCTTGAAGATCCGTTACAGTGTCAGACTCATCAACTATCTCATGACCGAGCATCTCCTCGAAGAGGTCTTCCATCGAGACCAGCCCGATGACATTGCCGAACTCGTCCTTAACCATAAATAGATGGGCCTTACTCTTCCTAAGGAGATTAAAAAAGCTATTGAGACTAGTGGTATCTGAAATGGAATCTACTTTCCGCATGATTTCGAAGAGCTGAGCCTTGTTCTTACCTTCTGATGAAGCAAGAAAGACATCATCTTTGAGCACAATTCCAACCACATCATCTTTGTCTGCATTATAAATAGGCACCCTTGAGTAAATCTTTGCGTCTTCAAGCGCTATGTACTCTTCAACAGTGAGGTCTTTATGGGCCATGAATGCTACACTTCTAGGCGTCATGATATCACGCACAGTGTTTTCTTCCAGCGCAAGGAGATTCTTAATGATGGTAGATTCTGATTCGGCCAAAACTCCGCTCGACTCACCTTCCAGCGTTATCTGCATGATATCTGATCGTGACAGCACCGACTTTACTTTTTCTTTTTTCAAGGATCTTGTAATCAGCTGCGACAACCATACTAACGGAGATAATATTAACATCAATATTCTGATGGTATTGACTGTGAAAGGGGAAAGTGCCTGCCAATTATTCGCTCCAATGGTCTTTGGAATGATTTCTGAAAGAATCAGTATAGCTAAGGTCATGACCACAGCGATGATTGACTCATAGCTCATTTCGAAACCCAATACGCTGAAAAAGTTAGCACCAAAAACTTCGCCTGCCTTGGCCCCAACACCAATGGCTCCAACGGTATGAGCAATTGTATTAAGGGTAAGAATAGCGGATAGTGGCCTATCTATATCTTCCTTGTACTTAGCTAGCAAATCACCAGTAGTTGTTCCCTTGTTCTGCTGATCTTTAATGTATCGTGGCGTTACACTTAGAAGCACAGCCTCTAGAATTGAGCAGAGGAATGAAAAAGCAATAGACAGGACGAAGAAAAATATTAATGCAGTCAAATCAATTATTGTTTAAGCCTTAATATACGATATCTGTGTGTGATGAGCACTGAACTAGCTAGTCTAGTTTTATGCATACGTTTCTAATGAGCGAGCAGGCAGAAAATTTTTATTCGACAAATGAGTGCTGTGGATTTGAAAGAATTTGATCTTTGATTAATCAAATTCTTTTCATTGTTATCGCAAAAACTAAGAACCAAGAAAAAAACACAGAGTACCCGAGAGTTGAGATAACTCCAGAGTATAATGAATCCAGAGTTAATTGATAAACTGTCTCTGATATAAGCATAATTCCAAATAAGAAAGTAATCCATTTAAAAGTTTTGTGAACTAACTTCTCTAAGTCTATACTTATTAGAATCATGCTAAGAATCATACTTGTCCAGGTTATAAGGACTTGAATCACACGTATTGTCTCTAATAACGTCTCACCTCCATTGGGATCAATAGAAACCAACCCATATGAAAGCCATCCTAAGCCTGATATTATTACTGATAGTGAACCATAAAATGATGCAGATGACTTTTTAAATCTCTTGCTAAGTAAAACTCCGAATACTACAATTAAGAGTCCTGGTAATATGTAGTTAAGCATTTGAACTTGACTTTGTAAATCAAACCCTATGATATTATATCCTGTAGGCCCAATATTATCAAGTTCATTTAGAGCGCTT
>NZ_SMLV01000064.1 GCF_009711525.1 Fulvivirga lutimaris | reverse complement strand
ATAGTAAATGAGCATATTGATGATCATATTAATCACCGATTATTAATATGGTCTTTCATGAATTTTGAATGGTGGTGTAGAATTTTTTTAAATGGAGAGAAAATTGCCTGATAATTATATAAGAGAAATAAAAATAATCTTAAGCTATATAAATAAGCTTGAACTTGATCTTTCAGGGCTAACAATAGTTACGGAAGTTGGCAGTGGAAATTATATATTATCTCCATTGATACCTTTGCTTGCAGGAGCTAAAAAAGTCTATGCTTGGACCGTAAATTCTCAATATGGTCAAGCGGAAGAGATAATAAAAAATTGCCGTGAATTAGTGCAAAAGTTAGATTTGAAAGAAAGGTTGATTTTCCACAATGGAAGTATTAATACCAATCACCTAAACGAGGCTGATATTGTTACCAATTCAGGTTTTCTCAGACCATTAGATTATCAAAAGTTACAGTATTTGAACAGCAAATGTGTGATTCCGTTAATGTATGAAAAATGGGAATTAAGGGAATCTGATATAGATATAGAGTATTGCAAAAAAAACAATATCAAAGTTGCTGGCACATGGGAAAATCATCCTGATATTGAAGTATTTACAGGTGTTGGACCCCTTGCAATAAAATTAATCCTTGAGTCAGGTTTAGAAGTTTATCAAAATAACATTTTCATTTGGTCTGACGATCACTTTGGTTCCGAAGCAAAAAAAGCTATGATAAACTTTGGTGCTTCTAAGGTCCTTTTATCAAACGATTCGGCTTTATTTTATTCAGAATTAGAAAATTTAGATACTCTTTATATCTGTGACTATGATGAAAAAAGAAACTATTTTGGTGATGAAGGCCTGATAGATTTGGATAAAATACTGAAAGTAAACCCTTCTCTTAATATTGTTCATCTTTTTGGTGAATTGAGTTATGATTATTTGAAAAATACCACACTCAATGTATACCCCAAAAAAAATGGTAAGGCAAGCCTAATGACAGAAACTTTAGCTTATCTTGGTCCTAGCCTA
>NZ_SMLV01000041.1 GCF_009711525.1 Fulvivirga lutimaris | reverse complement strand
GAGTTTACCGATTTCTCATCACCGCATATGATATGGCTAATTGGTATTCCCGGATGGATTGTCACTATGCTTTACAGTTTTAAAAATCACAGAAACAGCGAGAAAAGAACCCCGACCTATGGAGGCAGACTCATCCTGTGGACTTGGATAGGGTTTGCCATCAGCATTGTTATTATCATTGGAGGTGGTATGCATTTTAACTATCAGGTTGCTGCTTTAATAATGCTTTTTGCCGGTTTCGCTACATTCATAACCGGATTGATCCTCAAGTTTAGGCCCTTAATTATTGGAGGTTCTACCTTCTGGATATTAACACCTGTGGCACTGTGGATAGGTATTCAATACTCTCCTATCATCATGGCAGTAGGTTTAATCACTGGATATTTGATTCCCGGATATTTATTAAAAAACGCTGATGAATAAGCAGTTTAGCGACCTTGACCCTCTGCTACATTCGCAACTCAGACTTGCGGTAATGTCTCTACTGATGAGCGTTGAGTCAGCTGACTTTGTGTACATGAAAGAAAAGACAAACGCCACTGCTGGTAACCTGAGTGTGCAAATAGATAAACTGAGCAATGCAGATTATATCGAGGTCACCAAA
>NZ_SMLV01000193.1:3423-4716 GCF_009711525.1 Fulvivirga lutimaris | reverse complement strand
GTAGAGTGCTATTGTATTTATACAATAAACTTTAAAAAATGGATAATTTTTTTCAAAGAGCAAAAGCAGTTAATTAATTATAACCTAAACAGAACTAAAGTTGACGAATTCTAAAGCGATAGATTTAGTAATGCTTGTTGATGATAACGATACGGACAACTTCATCAGTAAGCGTATCATTGAAATAACAAAATTTGCTAACAGAGTAGAGGTTAAGAATTCAGGAAAAAGTGCGTTAGATTATCTAAGAGAAAATCAGGATAATGCTGATGAACTTCCCAATCTGATCTTTCTTGATATTAATATGCCTATTGTAGATGGGTTCGTATTTCTCTATGAGTTTGAAAAATTTAATGATTTAATCAAGGACAAATGTAAGGTGATTATCCTGTCCAGCTCTGATAATAAAAGAGACATTGATAAGATTGTTAACAACAATCACGTTATTAAATTTATCACTAAGCCACTTACAGAAACTGCCTTAGAAGAGGTCAAAGTAAACAATTTGTAGTCTAGTCGGTTTTATTCAAAAACTTCTACTAACTGTTATTATGATTCGGTCAACCCTCAAAAACACAGGAGGAAGCCTCCTGGTTATTATTTTATTCCTTTCTTCAACTCAACTTTCAGCTCAAAAAAACGGCCCTACTTTACCCAAAGATTCAGTTTGGACTAATGGCGGTAATTTTGGAATCTTCTTTCAACAGGTAGGTCTAAACAACTGGGCTGGTGGTGGAGAAAATTCAGTCGCCTATGGTGCTGAAGTTAATTTATACGCCAATAAAAGACAGCGCTCCCATACTTGGTTTAATAATCTGCAAGCAGGATACGGCCTTGTAAAAATTGGAGATCAGGGTGCGCGAAAAAACAATGATATATTAATAGTTACCAGTCAGTACGGTAGATTTCTGTCTGAGAAATGGCAGCTTTCTGCAGGTTTGGATTTTAGAACCCAGTTTGCAGATGGCTTTATATACAATGGAGCAGCGGATGCCACAGATACATTGATATCAACGTTTATGTCTCCTGGTTATCTGTCACCTTATATTGGTGCTACTTATAAGCCTAATGATGCTTTTTCTGCCACAATTTCTCCTTTAATGGAGAAAATTACATTTGTTATGGATGATGACCTTGCTGCAGTAGGTGCATATGGAGTTGATCCAGGTGAAAACATTAGGTCTCAGGCAGGATGGAGTATCAGCGCCATGTATCAAAAGGAAATAATGACCAATGTCAATCTAAAAACCAGCTTGCTGCTTTTTGATGCTTATGATGACATTGAACATATTG
>NZ_SMLV01000193.1:0-3224 GCF_009711525.1 Fulvivirga lutimaris | reverse complement strand
GACCATTTATGATCATGATATAAAGATAGAAGACGATGATGGTAATGTTGGCCCAAGACTTCAAATGAGAAATGTGCTCAATATTGGCCTGACCTTTAACTTTGGTGAGCCAAGAAAAGAAGAATAATATTTAAAAATCCGGATCTAATCCGAGCCTATTCTGAAGTTCCTTTAGAATAGGCTTTTTTTCTGCCAGATAGTCAAATTTCTCTCTGTTGGTATAAGGCACTCTTGTTGAGTTGTCTTCTTTAAGCTGCGTCTCTAGTTTGATGTGACGGTTATTCAATGTGCTTTTTAGATGAATTATAAGGTCAGACTTGAACTTATCCAGAATCATCATCTTTACCGAGTTTGTAAATGTAATGATGATAGTATGATCGTTTTCTAATCTAAATTCTTGCTTCAAAACTGCATATTCTGAGTCACGACCTTCAGCTTTGGTGTTTTCGGCAAACTTATTCCAAATTTCTCTAAGCTTTTCTTCGGTGAACGGATCTTCACCATAGCTTTCCTCTGGTTCTTCCGATTCGGCCTTTGCCTTTTCTTCTGCAGCAGCGTTTTCGAGAATGCTGTCCATCTTAGGTATTTTAGTCGTTGACTTAAGCCTTTGAGAGGATAATTTTGAAGGTGCCTTTATTGGAGAAGGAGCAGCCACTTGTGGCGCTTCTTCTGTAGGCTCATTTTCCACCCTTTCAGATTTTTGCGCAGGCTCAGGATTAGCAGGCTTTAGTTCTTCCTTGGTTTCAGTTGTGGGTGCTTCAGGTGTCTTACTCTCTGCAGTAGAAGAGTTGTCAGGCTGTGCTAAGCTTTTTTTTTTAATTCTCCATCAGCCAATGATGAGATACTTACGGCAGCCTTGATATGAGCCAATTTCATTAATGCCAACTCAACATGAAGGCGCTGATTTTTGGCTCCTTTATAGTCAAGGTCACATTTGTTGGCAACATTAAGTGCACTTAGTAAAAAGGACATTGAAGACTTGTTGGCCTGTTCAATATACTTGGCTTTTGCGGTTTCTGGCACTTCCATCAACTGCACCGTGGCGTTATCTTTACAAACTAAAAGATTTCTTAAATGTTCGCTCAAGCCAATAATGAAATTATGCCCGTCAAACCCTTGTTTCAGAATCTCATCAAAGGTGATTAACGCATTGCTCAAATCTTCATTTAAGAAATTATCAACCATTTTGAAGTAATATTCATAATCAAGGATATGAAGATTACTGATGGTCGATTGATAGGTAATATTTCTGTCTGAAGAGAAAGTAACTATAAGGTCAAAAATGGATAAGGCATCTCGCAAAGCGCCATCGGCTTTTTGAGAAATGAGGTGTAATGCCTCTTCTTCATATTTGATGCCTTCTCTATCAGCAATTTGCTTCAGATGATCAGCAATGTTGTTTACCTGAATCCTATTGAAATCAAAAATCTGACATCTGGATAGGATGGTAGGTATGATTTTATGCTTCTCAGTTGTAGCAAGAATAAATATGGCGTAAGATGGTGGCTCCTCCAGCGTCTTCAAAAAGGCGTTGAAGGCCTGTGTTGAAAGCATGTGAACCTCATCTATAATATACACTTTATATTTTCCGTATTGAGGAGGATAACGAACCTGATCGATCAGGTTTCTGATATCATCTACGGAATTGTTGGAGGCAGCATCAAGCTCAAAGATGTTTAATGCGGCACCGTCATTGGTCTCGTCAAAATCGTTGATCATCCTAGCCAAAATCCTGGCACAGGTAGTTTTACCTACACCTCTGGGACCACAGAATAGCAAAGCCTGAGCTAGCTGATTGTTGTCAATGGCATTTTTTAAAGTAGTGGTAATGTGCTGCTGCCCCACTACTTCATCAAAACCTTTTGGTCTATATTTTCTTGCCGATACAACAAATTTCTCCATCGGGTCGAAGTTACTAATTGCGGGTTAAATGATGAAAAGATTTATACTTTATAACCTTCAATATTTTAGAAATTCCATTTCAGTCCGTTCGTGAGTGAGTACACCCAATTATTGATATTAATTATTGGTCTGTCCTCGTATTGAGCCGTAAATTCTGTGACAAAAGACAGGTTGTCTGTTAGGCCTACAGAAAGTGAAAGATCTCCACTAACCCGACTTCTAAAAACATTTGAATCAGTATCCAGTCCTCCTTGAAAAAAAACAATACCGTTGAATCTTACGAACTTGTTAAGTGCAGTTTTAAAACCGATATAACTTGAGTTTTTAGGAATTTCTTTGGTGATGATTGCACCATCTTCAATAGACTTCCATTCTTCATATTCGTACATAATACCTGTGCCAATATGTATTTTGTAATCTTTGTCTCTGGCGAGCGCCCATCTAACTCCACCACCTGCGAGCCTTCTCAATGGCATATTTCGTCCATCATCATATTGGATTTGGGCAAAGGTCTCGTAGCTCAATATTTTCTTGCGTAAAAGGTTTATCCTAAAGTGAGTGTAGCCTGTGCTTATCAATGGTCCACCTGTGGAGGTAAAATAATTTAGGTTATTGATTAAAATATATGCGTGCTTATTAGAAACATAAACTAGGTCAGCACTGACTTTTAGTCCTTTGAAAGTCACTTCTTTTTCGGCTGTAGTACTTCTGTTATTGATATTGAAATCAGCTCGGATATTACCGAGAAAATAACCTGAAGAATCGGCATCAATGTCACCCTTATCTACTTTCAGTATTTGCGAATAAGTCTGAAAGCTGAATATAAAAGCCGCGATAAACAGGAATGGAATTATGATGAGTTTGTTCATGAGTGCGAAAATAGAAAACCTATAAAGAAGATTCAATTTGAGATTATATTAGGGGCAGCTTTTTTAGCGAACTTAATTAGGCATATATTTGTAATTCAATTAGCATGGGGCCGACCGGTTTTGACAGGATGAGTTATTACGTGGGAAAGCATGCAGGCTCATAGGATGAGAGCCTTGAAAGATAGTTCTAAAACACAATTGGCGAATCTAATTACGCCATGGCTGCCTAATCTCGAAGTATAGTAGAGATTATTAGGGATTCTTGTTAGACAAGACCCCAGCCACATCCTCCAAAATCTATGTTCTGCAGGTTTTGATTTAGGGTGTCGTAAAGCGGAACTAGCGCCTGCAGGGTTGTGATGCTTGTGCGAAACTAATTGCAACTAAGGAAACGCTTGAGGTTGTTACCGCCTTGGCCTTCTCGAAAATTAAAGAGTAAATAAGCATGTAGAA
>NZ_SMLV01000341.1:3865-16855 GCF_009711525.1 Fulvivirga lutimaris | reverse complement strand
TTTTCCATGATTGTATTTTTTAATAATTATTCAGTTTTTTTATTCCATCTTCTTTAGATTCCGGCTCAAGGCCGGAAAGACAAATTGAAGAAGGTTTTCTGTCATTGCGGACTTGATCCGCAATCCATTTTATCAATTATCATAATAACTGATATTCAATTTTTATTACGCTTCAACTAGCTCTGGAGCAGCTGGAAAGTCTACAGGTATTTGAGTTGCTCCATACAAGAAATTGGTAATCGTTTTATCACCAATCATAATGATAATATCAATCAGGTTTTCTTTGATATACCCCGCTGCATATAGATTTTCTACAGCTTCAGCACTTGGCTTACTTCTATTGATAGTGATGTTTCTTACAAACTGTGCCAGTGCATCAAGCTTGCTGTCAAAAGTAGCTCTGCCTGTTCTGATCTCTAGAATTTGATCTTCACTGAAGCCGTTCATCTTACCTATAGCAGTGTGCGCTGCCAAACAATAAGGACATTCATTAACCTGAGAAACTACCAGATTAATCAACTCCTTTTCTTTTGCCTTTAAGGAAGTTCTTCTGTTTTGTAAGGTAAGGTAATCGCCAAGTGCGCTCTCACTGTGAGCTAAAGAAGCGTATAGGTTAGGAACAAAGCCTACACCTTTTTCAAGCTGATCGAATATTACTTTATTGTTTTCGCTTACTTCTTCTCTGGTTGGAACATTAAATTGAGTTGCCATAATAACTTGTACTTTAAATTTTAAAAATTGATTTCTGTTTTTGTTAACAGTACAATTTTACGGCAGCTGCAGCCTCTGGTGATGGGCAGTATTTCCCTATTGACTGGCGATTATTCCTAATGTTTGTTTATGCGGCCAATAAACGGGTAGATTTCTTAAAATCGTTGGGCGTATGACCGGTAATTTTCTTGAAAAGCTTATGAAAAGAACCCGCATCATGGAACCCCAGATCATGGGCAATCTCTTTGACAGTTTTGTCAGTATAGAGGAGTTGGCGCTTGCCTTCCAGTGCAATGCGCTCATGGATAATCTGCAAAGGAGTTTTATGGTTGTATTTTGCGAATAGGTTTGAAAGTGTCTTTGGAGATTTAAAAAGCATTTCTGCATATTCATTCACCTGATGTTTGGTCTTGAAATGGATGTCGACCAGTACATTGTATTTCCTTACAATATCAACTTGCGAATCGTCAAGACGCTGTCCAATCTTCTGTTCTTTGGTAAGGCGAGTGGTTTTTATAATTAAACGTTTGAGCATCATCATTAGCATTTCGCCCTGTATGCTGTCTCTGGTTTTAAACTCTTCTATAAACACCTGATATAGCGCTTCGAATTTACCTATCTCATTACCTTCCAATGTGACTTTTGGGATATCAAAGGCGCCAAAGAAAATAACACCATTACATGACACTTCCTGATCATGATCTATGATACAATAGAATTCTCTATTGAAGGAGAAGCTTGTTAAAGGAGGTTCACCCTTTTTAAAACTCAGCTTTTGTAAATAAGTACTTGTTGTAAGCTGGTTGGGAAACAACACTTGTTCAACATTATCTATGCTTAGATGAATTGGTACGTCATTTCTGTTCCAATGGATATTGATAAGGTTATCGTACCCTTTAAACTCATCTCTTTCGGTGGCATAGTCAGTGCTTAGCGCAAAAAAGGAACCCAGTTCTTTACCTTTAAAAGTGTAAACCATTTGCTGTTGATTTTTTCAATCAACAAAAGTTTACTCCAAAAGGGTCAGTCGTAAATGTCTGATAGAAGACTTTATGTCTTTTAATTTCCGTCAGTTGTAATTGTTTCTTCTTCCTGGTTTATGAAGTCAGACTTTTTGCGCTTCCAACGTTTGTGTGTCCAAAGCCAGTAGGCAGGGTCCGCTTTGATATCGTCTTCTAGCATTTTAGTATGCATTTCAGTGATTTTTCCATGAGGTAACTCCCTTGGATTTTCACAAACAACCTGAGCTTCAATCTCATAAACTCCGCGCTTAACCTTTTGTATCACTGCATAGATAACAGGCAAGTCATTGTCTTTGGCAAATTTTTCAGAGCCAAACTGAACACCAGTTTCCTGATTCAAAAACTCCATCCAATGAGGCCTTTGGTGCCTTTTAGGGCATTGATCAGTACCAAAAATGACGGTTTTGCGTAGGTCTTTTTGAGTAGTAAATATCTCTTTCACCTCTGGGTACCGCTTCATCCACAATCCATATTTAGACCTACTGCTCGTTATTTTCTCATTCATAAAAGCATTGGTCAGAGGAGTGAAAAGCGCTATCGGTTGAAAACTTATAGGTTCATCGATGGCAACGGCAAATATTTCCCAATTATTATAATGACCACCTACCAGTACCACATCTTTACCCTGATCAGCGAATTTGTTCATCACTTCAGGATTTTTGAAAGAGATACACTTATTGACTTCTTCTTTTGTAATGCTAAAGGCCTTAATAGACTCTACAATCAGATCACAAAAATGACGATAAAATTTAGTTTCAATGGCCTTGATTTCGGCTTTACTTTTTTCTGGGAATGAGTTCACCAGATTGGTTCTTACAACCTTTTGACGATAGCTAAGAACCTTATATAGCACTACGTACATAACATCCGAAAGAAAATAGAGGATGAAATAGGGTAGCCTGCTTAAAGGGAGTAGTACTAAATAATATACGAGCCGCACAATGTTAAAATTTTGACCCGCAAGTTAACCGTTTTTTCGCAATCGATTAAGCCTTGGTACCAACTATGGCGATTTTGATAATAACAAAAACCAATGGTACCATATTTATCACTAATAGTCCATTCATCCCTAGATGGTTTTTACTCTTGTGACGTTAGAATATATTAGTATCAAATTTATAATTATGAAAAAGGCATTACTACTTGGTTTCATCTGTTTAAGTGCAGCTACTATTTCATTTGCGCAAACAAAATATGAAAACGACTTACTAAAGTCTGACTTCCATAAGGAACGCAGGACAACACTTCGCTCCATGATGCCTGATAATTCAGTAGCCGTATTCTTTTCAAATCCTATAAGAAACAGGGCCAATGATACTGACTTTATGTACCATCAGGATCCTGAATTTTATTACCTAACAGGTCATAAGGAACCACATGCATTGCTGTTGGTATTTAAAGATGAACTACAATTTGGAACTAATAAGACCAATGAAATAATATTTGTACGTCAGCATAATGCGCTTAAAGAATTGTATGATGGGGCTAGGCTGGGTAAAGAAGGAGCAAAGGATAAGCTGGACATAAAAGTAGCGTTCGAGGGACCATCATTTAAAGACTTTAATCTTGATTTTTCGCAGTTTGATAAGGTGATGTTTTATCAGTTTAAAGATGATGTAAGAGATCATAATGAAGAAGGCGACCTGTTTGAGCTGATCAGTCAGTTTAAACAAAAGGTTGGTTATAATTCTAAAGACCTATCTATTGAGCCGGAGAAGAGCAAAATCGACTTGGTAGAGCTCAACACTATAATGACAAAAATGCGCGGTATTAAGCAGCCCGAAGAGTTGGATTTGCTAAGGAAGGCCGTTGATATTTCAACATTGGCACAAAGTGAAGTGATGAAAGCCATGAAGCCGGGCTTGTCGGAAATGGAAATTCAAGGACTGCATGAATACATTTTTAGAAAATACAGAGCAGAGTATGAAGGGTATAATAGTATAGTAGGAGCGGGGCACAATGGCTGTGTGTTGCATTACATCGATAATTACAAAGCAGAAATTGAAGATGGGGAATTGATCCTTATGGACCTAGGTGCTGAGTACCACGGTTATACAGCAGATGTAACTAGAACTATTCCAGTAAATGGAAAATTCTCTCCGGAGCAAAAACTTATCTATGACCTTGTTTATGAAGCCCAGGAAGCTGCTATGAAAGCGTGTAAGCCAGGTGTTAAATTTTCTGCACTTTATGATGCCACTAAAGAAGTGGTAAATAATGGTTTAGTTGAGCTAGGTATTTATAAATCTATTGCAGATGCAGACATAATCAATCCAGAAACAGGAAGAAACAGGTATTACCCTCACGGTTGCTGCCACCATATTGGGTTAGATGTGCATGATAAGGGTGAGTATGATGTACTGAAGGAGAATATGGTGATCACTATTGAGCCAGGGATTTACATACCTGAAAACAGTCCTGCTGATCAGAAATGGTGGAATATACCGGTAAGAATTGAGGATGATTACTTAATAACCAAAGATGGTTGTGAGTTGCTCTCTGATAGGGCACCAAGAAGCAGTGAAGAGATAGAAGCTTTGATGGCACAGCCCAGCCCGTTTGATAGAATTGTGCTGCCAGAGTTGGAGCAAGGCCACTAGTTATTTTTTGTAAAGCGCGTTAAATTCATCTCCAAGGGTGATGATATTATTTTCGTAGTTCTTAATATCGCTTAACATAAGACTGATCCTGCGTTTACTTTTCTGGTCAGTATTGTAAAGATCTTCATATAGTTGATCAACAATTTGGTCGCTGGCAAGTTGAAATACTTTGAGTTGACTATCCAATTCAGCAAGCTTTAAAAGTAACTCTACATCTACCAAAGATTGGTTGTTGATCAGCAGATACGTAGCTCCATAATTGGCAAGGTTTGGTGTGGACAAACCATTTACTTTTTGAATTAAGTCAAAGACAGTGTATTCTTCATTTTTAGCATAGTGGTTTAGGGTGTCAATGGTCCTTTTCTGTTTTTCTAACAGGTCTGTTATACTTTTTTTATTTGCCTCATTTTCTTCAAAGACAGTGTTTAGCAACTGCTCCTGAAAAGAGCTTTCTTTCCAAACTTGCTGCGCATTGTTGAGTACGAGTGCTAAAAAAACACCAACGGCAACTGGCAAAAGATCATAGCCGAATTTTTTAATAGTCGATAAATTGAATTTCATAGCCGCTAAAAATAATAAAATAGAGCTGGACAGCGTCACCTTAGTTATCCTTTTTTTAATTCAGATTACTTTAAATCTTTTCCCTTATGATTTTGATAATGATTGTAGATGAAAAAAGGCCATGTTAACATGGCCTTTAATAAATGTGCAGAATATCGCTTAAAAGAACTTTTTCAACATATTAAGCACTCTTTCGCCATTCTCTTCTTTGCCATTCAATATACTTTCAAAGACGTTTTTGTCTTCAGTGGTGATATCTGTTTTATAATCTACCTTTCCTGCAGGGAGTTTTTTTGAACCCATGTGCCAGCTCGGAAAGGATTTTTCCTTAACGGGACTAAGAGATATCATCATGGGGTTGGTATGGCGATCATCTTTTTTGATCTTGTCATATAATTCCATGATTACCTTTGACTCACCTTCTACCAGCTGAATAAACTTTTTATCGGAATAAAGAAGTATGCCTGTGATGTTTAAAGGAGGGTTATTCTTCTTGCAAGACGCAAGTATTTTCTCAATCTCCTCCTCCGTGCAATGTTGTTTTCTGTTACTTACGTATACAAGTTGTGATAGCATATTTTGTTTAAAGTTTAAGTTCAATGTTTAAACAATGAACTTAATATTGTGTTCAAAACTATTTCAACTTTTACGGTTTTAATTTGCCCCCTTTATTAAAGGATTAAGCCTCTACTTCTTGCTCCAATTTCTCTTTTAGATTGACTAATTCCTTTTTCTTATTCACATAAAAGTTGTGCTCCCATCTGGAGGCATATAGTGTTAGGAGGAACAGTAAGCTTATACCAATTATTGAAGCTAAGGATGCATCTTTATCAAAAATGAGGCTTAGCATTGTTAAGGCTGCGATGCCCAAAAAGTACACTTGAGAAGTTCTGGACAAGGTGACAGCATAAGCGGCATTGGACAAGGCGTGTTCAATATCTCCAAGTAGGGTGTGCTCAAACTTATTTTCACTCTTCTTTCTTTGAGTCCTTTTATAAAGCAAATAGAATGGCACCAGTAGCATGACCGGAATCATTACATATATAAAAGTCTCATGCTCTTTGCCTTTAAAAAGCACTGCCCATAACAACATACTACCGGCAAGTAGGTTAGCGCCAATCAATATCATTTCCATCCAATTGGCCTTTTTGGCAGCCGCCCTTTTTTTGGACTGAACCCTGCGGTGCAACGCCTCTTCGTTGATAACATAAAGCGGCTCATTGTTCTGCTTGTCCCAAACCTTTTGTAACTCTTCAAACTCCATGGTGATCATATTTTTTAGATTTTTCAGTCAATAATTTTTTAATGCGATGGATTTTCACCCCAATGTTGGACTCAGAAATACCCACCACATCGGCCATTTCTTTATAGCTTAATCCATCTAGCAATAGGAGGGTAATGGAACGGTCAACTTCATCAAACTTGCTGATCTCATAATACAACCAGTCCAGGCGCTCGTCTCTTTCAGTGTTAGAAGCCTTGAGCAGGTACTCATAATCTTCTACAGGATTATGACCGTGGGTGTGCTTCTTCTCCCGGGTTGACCAGCGCATGGCAGTGTTTAGTGCAATACGATACAACCAGGTACTTTCAGCACTTTCACTTCTGAAGTTGGGGATGGAACGGTACACCTGAATGGCGATCTCCTGAAAAAGGTCATCCTGATCGGCCGGGGTGTGGGCATATACCCGCACTACCTTAAACAGGAGCGCCCTGTAGTTTTTTATCCACTGATCGAAAGTCTGATGTTGTTTGTTTTCTGTCATTACCTCATTTGCTTACCACAGTAGTGACAAGAAGGTAAGGATTTATTACAAGGTGGAAAAATTTAATTTTTAGCAGTCAAGGTTATGGGCTAAAGTCTGATGTAGCCATATCGCTGTCAGTCTTAATCTAAAGTTTATAAGATATGCGAATTTTATGGTTATTCAGTATTTGCGGGTGTTAAGTACATATTTTCTGTTATAATTTCTAGTTGCTTGCCAGATACATTTGCACCATTAGAATAGTATCCATATAAGCATGTGCAAAAATCAATATCCAAAGCCTTTTTTTAAATTTAATATAACATATACCAAGAGCTAAACCCATGAAACCAGTTTGAACAATTCCCATTGGTCCCCACTCATAGTGAACAAGTCCAAAAACTATTGAACTAAGAATTATAGCTAAGGTTGTTTTATATTTCGGACTTAGTCCAAGTTCTGAGATTCTGTTTATAAGAAAAGCTCGATAAATGACCTCCTCTCCGAAAGATGATACAATATATACACCTACCAAAGTCAAAAGGAGCATCACTAAATTATCTTTCATATAATCATATCCACTCATATTGGCACTTTCCGGAATGCCAGTAATATTGGCCATAACAATAGAACCTATAATAAAGCCAATCAATGCTAATACAAAAACAAGTAGAGAAAGTAGAAATATTTTGAGAGCATACCTCCAAGAGAACGAACTAAATCCCAGACCTAAATCTTTCCAGCTTTGCCCACGAAGTTTAAGACCTGCACATACAATAATTAACATAAAAATATTAGCGATCCAGACAATGGCTTGTTTAAGAATTGGATTGCCCACAACCAGGGATTTAGTTGAGCAGATAATGGAAAATGCTACTAAAAAAACTAGTAATATTTCACCAATTTTAAAGAACCGATTAGTGTGCAATTGTTTCCCAATTTGAGTGTTTATTGCTTTCTCATAATTTTCACCCATTCTTTTTTTTCTTCAATTTGATCATAACATCCGAATATGAACCATTGTACATATCCTGACTACTTTTTTAGTGGCACATATCCAAAAACTATTGCGGATATAAACCACTCTAACTTAAATGTAACTAAAATTGAAATAATTGATCGTGTCCGGGGAGGAACGTCACTTCGAAGGAGCAAAGACTGAGAAGTCTCCTTGTAGCTAGAAGGGGGTCTCTTCTTTAAGCGGATTCGATGCTACGTCTAATTGAGACAAGTAAAGTTTTAATACCATGATAAAAGTTTAATTTATCTTTCGAATAAATATTACTTAACCTCAATTTCGAATTTAAAAGAATCGGCTCCATTAGTAACTAAAATATTATAAGCGCCTTCCTTTAAAGCCATTTTATTGTCATCGGTCTTGTTGGTTCTCTCAATTATATCAACTGGCACGGCATCATTGATATCTTCACCTTGTTTATAAGCTAAAATCATCACTGGATACTCAATTTCAATATCGTTTAATTGAATTGAAACGTTCTTATTGCCATTTTCGAATAGCCAGACAGGTCGATTGTCAATGTATTCTGAGGTTGGGTGAAGAACCATCAAATCAGTCCATCCCTCACCTCGGGTGTATTTCAATGGAGCATTATTCTTGTCTAACAATACTACAGACTCCTTCATGTCAAGCGCCTGGAGCAAATTGGGGTTGAATTCAGGTTTGCTTTTTTCACTATACACCACTTGATTAATTGTTAAAGGATCGACTCCTGTGTATTCTGATAATCTACCTGCCATTGCCTTACCCCATGATCTATGATTGCCTTCTAATACATGGTCAAAGCCACAGTGGATTAGAAACTTTTCATTTGGATGAGCGAGAATTTCCTTTTCTATGTTTTTAGCCTGCTCAATTTCTCTTGGATTATCATGATTTATATTTTCATAAGCAAAGACATTGTATCCTATTTCTAAGGCATCTCTAACCATTGCTCCAAATTGCGGATCTTTTATATAATGGCCGGTTTCGAGCGTTGGATATTTTCTGGTATTAAGTGCTGAGTCTAAATACTCACCATTTCCCAGGGCCTCAAGACCTAAATTGGTGTAACCTTGGCTGTACAATTTCTGGAGAAGAGATTTTGTGAAGACTCTATGGTAAGAGTTGTGATGAGCTTCATTTATAATAACAATTTGATTGTTTTTTGCTTCCTCTGCGATGTAGTCGATGGCATTCGCTATTCTATATTCACCTTTGATTGAATCTAGCTCACGAGAAGAAAGGTGATGAGCTCTGGTGTGCATTGCCAAATCCCATTGAATTAACGAATTTTTGTAATCACTTTTTGAAGCGTAATCGGAAGCAGATAACTGATATTTCCAGGGTACAGTATCTTGAGCTAATTTTTCTTCAATCATTGAAGAGAATTTATACTTAAGAGGAAACTCAATTTTTTCAACCTTGTTAATTGCAACCTGGCAAAGTGATAAACTTGTAGGTAGTATGATTAATAGGAGTAGTGTACAGGTTTTTTTTAAATACATAGTCTCAGTAGTCATCTCGTAATACAATAATAACTAAAAGATTAGTTTAAACTAACAATTTAGTTTAAAATGTGCATTATTAACTTTTGTAATAAAACCCTGCTTTAAATCACAGCATGTTTATTATTATGAGACCCCTGAACCGATCTGGTGAGGGTATTATGAGTGAGTGAGCAGATCAGTTGCAATATTGAACATATTCCACTGGAATGGTATCCAAGTCGCGAATTTGAATGTCTTTATAAAACACCTCAGCAGCTTCACTTTGCAGTTGTATTTTGCCCTTGGTCAATGGAATTTGCTCACCATCTTTCTTATATCTGGAGTTCTGTAGAATCATCACCACTTCTCCGTTCACCACATGTAAACTTTTGCCTTCAAAGCATATCAATTCCAAAGTATTCCACTCGCCTTGAGGTTTTTCAAAATTAGCACTGCGCATACAATACCCACCTAAAGCCTCATCAGAACCTATAGATAGGAAGGGTTGACTTTTGTCCGCTACAGCACTCATAGTATATTCTGGAGGGTAAGCTCTTATGTCTATAACTGAGGTGGCTTGCGACCAATAATCACCGAAATGCCCTTGCATGATCTGAAATTCCTGCGACATCATCCAGGACGGCCAGTACTCAGCACCGTTCTTACCAATAGAGTGATATAAGATGCCAGAATCTTTGAGCAGTTTTTCTCGTGGAGGATAGATGTCATCACCCCATTTTACTTTAAGTCTAAGGTGGTAATTTTCAAACTCTTGTTTAGTAGAAACACATCCATATATTTCGCCACTAACCCTAAGTACCTGCTGACCATTTTCTTCTATTACAGTAAATACCCCATACTCATCTTTGTTGGCACCAATTGGCTCAATTAGATTTCCTTGTTCATCTTTAGGCTGCTCGCCATTGTACCCTTCTTTATGACGATAGCTCAAATAGTTATCCCATTGGGAAAGGTTTTTATCCAAAAGGTTTGCCCAGTCTTCATTTTGTTTTGTGCAGGAAGAAATAGCCACTAGAAAAATGATTAATACTGAAAGGAGGGAGCTTATTTTTATTTCATTAAAGTACTGAAATACTGAAATAATTGAACACTCTAACCTGACATGTTCCGGCCTATCTGCCAATAGGTAGGCATCTTCATTTTAATGTTTCAGGGGTTCTGCAAGATCACACAAATAAACTAGTACTTATTCCATAGTTTCTTGGCATCACATTATAATTGTACCTCACAACTAGATTATTAAGCGAAATGAACTAATATTATAAGTTATGGAATGGTTGAAGTATAAAATGATGAATTTATTAAGACGCGTATCATATTATGTGTCAGATGGGTTCTTGTCTGAAATTTTTGGAAAAGTTTCTAATCAGATATACTTGATAGCAATTCTCATTTTTGGGCTTGTTATTCGGGGCCGCCAATTCTTAGCCAATCGCTCATTTTGGCTTGATGAGGCCTTTCTTGCTAATAATCTCAAAACTCGTGGATTTCAGCAATTACTTGAACCATTGGATTACAAGCAAGTAGCACCCATTGGATTTTTGTGGGCAGAAAAGTTAATGGCCAATTTGTTTGGGATGAATGAATATGCTTTACGATTGATACCATTTCTAGCTTCTATTGCATCGATTTATCTTCTTTATGATCTGGTGAGGGTATTACTAACAAAGAGGTGGGGCTTGGTAATAGCTTTTGCTTTTATTTTACCCCTAACGCTCACTTACTTTTCTTCAGAACTAAAGCAATATATGACAGACCTTTTTGTTGCTCTGTTGCTGTTCTGGTTTTTCTTCAGATTTGTTTATCGAAATCAGAGCTTTTGGCCGATTATTGGACTAGGTCTCATTGGTGCCATTAGTATATGGTTTTCAAACATTACACCTATAATATTACTCTCTTTAGGATTTGCTCTCTGGGTTCCAACATTAAGTAAATTTAACCTACGTAAAGTTCTTGTAATTGTAACTAGTAACCTCTTCTGGTTGATAAGTTTCTATCCATATTATATGAACTTCATTAAGAATAATCCACATAGAGATGGAATGGTTAGATATTGGAGGAACTCGTTTTTACCTCATCAACCTTCGGAAGCTTATGAATGGCTTAAAACTACTTTTGAAGAGATATTTAGAACTATAACAAATTTTACTGACGTAAAATATCTAGCCCTTTGGCTGTTTCTGTTGGGTGTATTTTCAGTTTTTATCCGTAAATCAAAATGGCATTTTATTTATTTATTTCTTCCTTTTCTTATACATCTGGTATTATCTTATTTCCAGATGTATCCATTTGGTGGAAGACTAGTGCTATACAGTATTCCATTGATTATTTTATTCGAATTTATGGGAATAGAATTTATAGCAAGTTTTTTTAAGCAAAAGAAGGCAGCATCTATCATACTATCAATCTTTTTGCTCTACCCAATATTTTTCGAAACAACTGATTACTTTGCTAATCCTATGATGAGAGAGGATATAAAACCTGTATTGGAATATGTCAAGAACAATAAGCAACCGGATGATATTGTATATATATATTTTGGAGGTCATGCTGCATTTAAATTTTATAAAGAAAAATACTTCACTGATATGGATCATTGTATTGTTGGAGTTCCTGCTAATGTTAATTATGACAAATTCTTAAAACAATTTGATGAGCTTGAAAACAGGATTTGGATTGTATTTTCACACATGTACCCGCCACAAGGAATTGAGTATATTAATGAAAAAATACCGACCTATCAACAATTGGATTATTTTGAAGCTGAAGGAGCAAAAGTGTATTTAGTTGATAAAATGTAAAATTGTTACTGATTGAGGATTAGTGGATTAACTGAATAAAATTACTGATGTATGTTTAGTTCTCGGAATGATTCTCATATGTCGGGATATAGTCGTCTTCAAAATAGGAACTAAATAGAAACAGAGAATATAATAATATGTCGATCATATGACTTTATATTCATTTAATGCGGTGTTTCTAACAGTAAATAAAACTAAAATAATCAATACCCCTTGCCGGATTTGTTCTGGCTTGTCTGCCAATAGACTGGCATGTTAAGGAAACCCCACGAACAGACCGGGGGAGGGTATTTTGAGTGAACGTTCAGATCAGTTATAATATTGAATATATTCAGCTGGCATAGCATCCAGATTACGAATTTGAATGTCCTTATAGTACACCTCAGCAGCTTCGCTTTGCAGTTGTATTTTGCCTTTGGTCATCGGAATTTGCTTGCCATCTTTCTTATATCTGGAGTTCTGTAAAATCATCACTACTTCTCCATTTACAATATGCAAGCTCTTGCCTTCAAAGCATATCAATTCCAAAGTATTCCACTCGCCTTGAGGTTTTTCAAGGTTGGTACTGCGCATACAATACCCACCTAAAGCCTCATCAGAACCTATAGATAGGAAGGGTTGACTTTTGTCCGCTACAGCACTCATAGTATATTCTGGAGGGTAAGCTCTTATGTCTATAACTGAGGTGGCTTGCGACCAATAATCACCGAAATGCCCTTGCATGATCTGAAATTCCTGCGACATCATCCAGGATCGCCAGTACTCAGCACCATTCTCACCAATAGAATGATATAAGATGCCAGAATCTTTAAGCAGCTTTTCTCGTGGAGGATATATGTCATCGCCCCATTTTACTTTAAGTCTAAGGTGGTAATTTTCATATTCTTGCTTAGTAGAAACACAACCATATATTTCGCCACTAACCCTAAGTACCTGCTGACCATTTTCTTCTATTACAGTAAATACCCCATACTCATCTTTGTTGGCACCAATTGGCTCGATTAGGTTGCCTTGTTCATCTTTAGGCTGATCGCCATTATAA
>NZ_SMLV01000341.1:849-3855 GCF_009711525.1 Fulvivirga lutimaris | reverse complement strand
CCCATTGGGAAAGGTTTTTATCCAAAAGGTGTGTCCAGTTCTCTTCCTCCTGTGAACAGGAAAGGAGGGTTATTGAAATTATAATGAATAATGGAATTCTCATTTGTATGTTTATCTTGTCTTGAGGGTTTAATTATCTAGGGAAATTGACATTTGCCTTTATCCTTTTAATTTGCCTTAAATGGCGGTCGCTGTGCGAGTATATCTGAATACATTTTTGATGGATATTGGGACCAAAATTCACATAATAGATACGCAGGTTTCGGTCTTCTAATTTCACAAAGTCAATTGCCTCTTGACGCATTTTTATTACCCAAGTCAAATTGTCTATGCCTCTATTGTTACCCATAGGAACTGAGTAAGAGAAGGGTTTTGTGAAGTCAGTGGTTTTGTTCTTTTGCTTGTCTTGCGGATCTTGATCCATAAATACACTGTCGGGAGCATAATAGGTATGCTTTGGGAATGGCCCCATTTGCAGTGCAATGGCAATGTCATTGTCAAAGATCAATTCATAAAGTCCGAGGTGCTCAACAATCTGGTTGATGCTCCAGTGTTTAGCACTTTCCTTAAAATTCCACTGGGCTTCTGTTAGGTCTTTTGTTTCAGCAATTAAATCCTGTTTGGAGTGCATTAAGTTGTCCAATAAATACTGCTTATCTGCTTCAGTCCATTGTGGAGGTTCAGGTGCTTTCAGGTTATTGGTTTGTCCATTGACAAAACTTGTGCTAATTAAAATAAGAAAGAATGCTGTTAGGGGTGTTTTCATTTCATTAAAGTACTGAAATAATTGAACACTCTAACCTGACATTTTACTGCCGGTCTGTCAAGGCTAGTATACTTGTTTGATGGTTGCACGGTATTTTTTTCAATATTGTACAGTAAGGGTAATGCCTAAACCTCTTGTAGATGTTAGTTTATTTATTTCCTTCCATTCTCCCTGACTTGTTTTTCTGGTAATAGTAGGGCTTGCGGTTTCTGAAACATCTGTATAGAAAAATAGACCATGCTTTCCCATGTCTTCAATCCATTCCATGGATACAAAAAAGTCATCTTCCATTATGAGATTGTATTTGCTCAGATCAACAGTGAGCTTACCTTTTTTAATTGAGCTGGCAACAATAATGTTTTCTTTCAATAGATTTTGATCCGGCAATCCATTTTTGAGGCTATAAAAGTTAATTCTGAATTTGAAGGTTTCGTAATCATTAGAGGCTATTTGGATATTAAAATCTTTGATAAATACAGGCCTTCTTTTTGTTTTAATAACAATACCCATTTCGTTGCCTAGCAGATTAGTTTCAAATCCTGCTGCATAATTCTTCGATTTATTCTTATTGCCTAATGTATTTTTTTTAGTGTTCGGTTTCTTAAACTTGTTTCCATAAACGATAACCGCCTCCATTTCATATGGCGCTTCATCTAAAGTTACCTCAGTGGCATTGAGCATAAGTTGTTTGAAATCTGCTACCTTGAATAATTTGCTTTTATACCCAATCATTGAGATTTGCAGTTCATTATTATCGTATTTTTCATCTAATGTAATGTGAAACTTACCGTTAAGATCTGTTACTGTCCCTACATTTGCTCCCACTATACCTATATTAACATAGGCTAATCCCTCCATAGATTTACTATCTTTTACTGAACCCTCAATGATAACTTGCCCATTAAGATTGAAGCCTATAATGACTAAAATGGAGATTAAAACTAATTTTTGTATCATATCATATTTTCGCTAGTACCCGAATGTTAATCATGTATATAACCATATTAGGGACGTAACCAATGGATATTGTGTTGGCACGTTACGCATTTAAAAGTAATTAAAATCAAAATAATCGAGCATACCTTGCGTGACGGGTTCAGGTATCACTGATTTAGTAATAACAGGCTGAAGATGATAAAGAGGATAGCTTAAATCAATGTCTAATTTTCCTCTTTGTGAAGCACCTAGTCATTTTCATAGATTCGCAATTTATTCTTAAGTGCAATTAGCTCATTTCTTAAAGCACGCTCTTTTTCCAGTAAATTCAACACAACGTCAATGCCTTCCAGGTTTACGTTTAATTCATAGTGTAGTCTGATAATCTTTTCAAGATCGCTTATCTGGTCTTGATGTATAGAAGGGCCCCGCTCAATAATTTCTACCTTAATAAGCCCCATTTTGTTTAAGGCATCGATAAAAGAAATTTCGATGTTGTAATGCGAGCAAAGGGTCTGTGTTGGTATATAATGCTCTTCTTTCATTTTGTTTTCAATTTTTGCAGTTCCCGAAATAGCTCTTTTTCTTTTTCACTTAGATTGGTAGGTGTTTTAATTTGATAGGTGACTATCATATCGCCAAATGTCCCCTCTTTTTTGTAAATAGGAAACCCTTTTCCTTTTAGCTTAACTTTTGTACCATTTTGGGTTTCGGCCTTTATTTTCAGCTTCACCTTGCCATCAAAAGTATCTACGGTTATCTCTCCACCTAGTGTGGCAGTATATAAATCAAGGTCAATGTTTTGAAATAGATTACTACCTTCTCTTTTGAATTTAGTGTGATTATTGATAATGAATTTTATATATAAATCGCCATTTGGTCCACCATTAATACCTTTGCCCCCTTTACCTTTTATTCTAATAACCTGACCATTTTCAACACCAGCCGGAATGGTTAACCTAATTTTGTGATTATTAACGGTTAGTACCTGTTTTTGAGTTGTGAAAACGTCTTTTAGATTCAAATGCAATTCAGCATTGTAATCCTGACCTTTAAATTTTGGACTACGACTTTGTTGGTAAGATGATCTGCCACCACCGAACATTGATTCAAAAAAATCTGAATAATCTTCACTGGAAAAACCTTGTCCCTGAGAAGTATGTTGGTACTTACTTTCATACTGACTTCTAGCTTTTTCCTGCTCTTCACCATGCTTCCAATCTTTCCCGTACTTATCGTATTTCTTTCTGTTTTCAGGGTCGCTTAATACTTCATTGGCTTCATTTATTTCTTTAAATTTCAAC
>NZ_SMLV01000341.1:0-839 GCF_009711525.1 Fulvivirga lutimaris | reverse complement strand
GGTTCAAATCAGGGTGATACTTACGGGCTAGTTTCCTGTAGGCTGCTTTAATTTCCTTGTCAGTGGCTGTTTTACTAATGCCTAAGATTTTATAATAATCTATGAACGCCATTTATAATTGATTTTATTCTTTTTGGGGTATTAGAGACTATGATTCATGATTTGTTTCACCTGTATAAAATTACTTAAATATTGAATGCACACCTAGTAACTGTGTTTGCAGAACACATGATTAATATCACCTAATAAAGACTCATCAATCGATAATTACCGTTTAAATCAAGTTAAAGGAGACTTGTTTTTAAAACAGCTTTTATCCCATCTTCACCAAAATCTCTCTCATCAGCTTGGCGGCCAGAAAGGCGGTCCTACTTGCTTATGATGTGAAACATCGGGAGCAAAATGGGGATGTTTAGGAAGGGCCCCAATTTGCAGTGCAACGGCAATGTTATTATCAAAGATCAATTCATAAAGTCCGAAGTGCTCAACAATCTGGTTAATACTCCAGTCTTTATGGCTTTCCTTAAAATTCCACTGGGCTTCAGTACGGTCTTTTGCTTCATCAATTAAATCCTGCTTGGAGCGTATTAAGTTGTCCAATAAATATTGTCTGTCTGCTTTAGTCCATACGGGTGACTCGGACGTTTTTTCCATTTCTGTCTGTGCCTGGCTAAAAATAACGCAACTCAAAATAAGAACTATTGTAATATGGGGTGATTTCATATGATTAAAATACTCAAATAATTGAATGCTTTAGCCGGTCTTGTTCTGGTGTCTTAAGGATATTCCGGCATGAACCTTTGACAGCCATGAAGTTAGAAGTAAGCAGCATTTGTCAC
>NZ_SMLV01000088.1 GCF_009711525.1 Fulvivirga lutimaris | reverse complement strand
TTATTTTACCAATCTAAGGTATTTTTAGCTTTATTTGATAGTAACAATAAAAAAGCATTTGAATAAATAACGGTTTGTCTATATTGATAAATGGATGAAACTGGCTTGCTTTTAACTGCTTCTGCTGTGGTGCTGATCACCGTCTTGTTTGTCCGTTATATCAGCAAGGTGGAGCACAAGGCTGTAAAAGTGCTACTGGACTGGTTTCCGGCCATTCTCTTCGCTTATGTTATCCCTGCGGCTTTCACGCATGTTTTCAATATAGATCTTTCAAAGGTGCTGTTGCATGATTTAAGCAAGTCGCTTATTATTCCCTTTACTATTCTTACGGTCATGAGTGCCCTGTCCTTTAAACAGCTCAAGATAGTCGGTGTAAAACCAATCATAGTATTTGGTGTGGGTTCGTTGGTCATAGCCACATTACCGGTACTTTTGGTGCTTACCTTTGGGCTGCTTAATCCTGCTAATTATGACCTGCTTATTGCAGAAGGTTATTGGAAGGGCTTGCCTCCTATCGTTGGCGGCTGGATAGGTGGCAGTACCAGTCAGCTCGTGCTCAAAGAGCTGGCAGAAACCCCCGAATCACTATTTCTCTCTATTTTAGTGTTAGACAACATTCTAGTGAATATCTGGACGATTCTTATGTTTCAGTTTATTAAAAGAAGCGACCGATTGAACAAAGCCTGGGGCATTGATGCTAAATTTCCTATTGTAGAGCCGCCCGAGCTCTCAGGGTCGGCAAGTAAAGGTACGATCAATGCCATCACCCTCGGCACTATTCTGGCCATTATGGGCCTCACCTATTTTATCCACATGTCGTTTTTAATGAGTGTGGTGGCTTTATCAATTGTCGGGCTGGTTTTGGGCAATGTCATAAAAGCATGGAACCACAAACTCGTTTTGAGAATGGCCGGGTTTTCCATCGTTTTAATCATGGCCATATTAGGGTTGAAACTGAATTTCACTAACCTTTCGCTGCCTGTCAACTTAGTAATACTTGTATTGATATGGCTGGTACTGCATTTCGTATTTATGTTATTCACAGCCAAGTTGCTCAAAGTCAATATTGCCTGGGTGGCCATTGGCAGCATGGCGAATCTTGGTGGTATTTCAACTGCACCAGCTGTTACCTCAGCCTATAAGCCCGAGCTCATGCCTCATGCCATTGTTTTGGCCATACTCAGTATGGTCACGGGCACCAGTTGGGGTATGCTCACTATTTATTTGTTTGGGTTAATGGGGTAATCCCCTTTTGAAGGGGTTAGGGGGATGTAGTAGCAAAAAATTAAATACCTAATGTCATTCCGGCCTTGAGCCGGAATCTTTTTGTCTCAAATACTTATTTTACCAATCTAAGGTATTTTTAGCT
>NZ_SMLV01000361.1 GCF_009711525.1 Fulvivirga lutimaris | reverse complement strand
CATTATCCATGAGACTGAGATTTGCCAAAAGTGAAATTGGTAAACACAATTTTGAGATTAAGTTTATTGATCCAGATAAGAATGTGTTACAATCAATTGATGGTCAAATTGAGGTTAATGAGCCAATAGCAGGAGTTGACTATACTTCAATAAATTCTGTTCTAAGGTTTGGTAACCTTGAATTTAAAAGCTTTGGTAAATATTCATTTGAACTCTACATTGACGGAGAATGGAGCCGTGGACTTCCGCTTAATTTTGTTAAAGCTGCTAATCAATTGAAGGCAGCCTAGCAGTAAGAAGGAGGGTTATTCTAACTCTCCTTTTTTTTAAATTATTCAATTACTTAATTCAAATTGGAAAGGAGGTGTTAATAATGGCTAAAGATTCCGATGGAAAGAAATTCAATAGAATTCCTGCCCATACCAAGAAAGTTGGTGGTAAAACTGTGAAAGTTAAAGAGCATATACGTAGTAACAGAAAGGACAGTAAAGGAAACTAATTTGCTGTAATTGGGGTATTTATATCGAATACCCCTTTTTATTATCAGCACACATTTACCATCACCCACTCACTTCCCCTCCTTTTATAATAAATTTCTGTGCGGAGAGCATCGCCCTATCGCCTTATCACCATAATTAAGGATTCAAAATACCCAAGGTTGGGTATTTAATACATTCCAATAATGTTGTATTTTGAAAGAAATTTAAAATAACAATGAAGGAAGAAGATACTAAAATGGATCAGAGTGAAACCTTACCATGGCAAGAAAAATTACTACCATTTTTAAAGTGGACTATCATTCTAGGTAGTATTAGCGTTCTAGGGCTTATAATATTTTCTATTACAGTGGTTTATAATACCTCAAACTTTAAAGATGAATCTATAATTGATAGTGTACTAGTAAAAGAAGTTAATGCAGATTATCAATTATTAAAGTCCATGGCAAAACTGGATGAATACAGCCTTAGAAGAAGACACCATGTTGGACGATTGGCCATTCTAAACAATGCGGTCTATAGATATATAGGAATCATAATAGCGTTTATGATCTCACTATTCGGTTCAGTATTTATCCTTGGTAAGATAAATCTTGAAAAGGAAACGAAAATTAACTCACCAAAGTTGACGATTGCATCGACTTCTCCAGGATTGATCATGATTATATGTAGCGTGATATTGATTGGTTATTTGTCCAATATATCGGATAGTACTGATATTCAGGATCAAAGAAGTTATTTACCTGAATGGAAATCGATAGAGAACAAGTCTGAGACAGAAAATGAAACTAATAAAGGCGAAAATACATATTCCGCTTATCCTAGTGGTTCTAATAAGTAGAACACTGGGTTACGGACAAATAGAAGGACCAACATTCGAACCTAGTTACAATTTAGATTCTGTAGTGATCCAAACCCGCCTTGAAATGGGATATGAGGATATAAATCAGATCATGTTAGGCTATATAAAGAATGGTGAGCCATCGAAAGCAGTTTTGGCGTATGACATTTATGTACACCAAAATCCAAATGTGAAAAGTAAGACCTTATATCTACATGCACTCTCATCGTGTTTAGATGATAATTTGGATTTAGGTAAGAGACAATTCAGTAGACTGGTCCAAGGATATAGAGAGAAGTTGTGGTTGAAGGCAAAAAAATCAGTTGACCTCTGTGAGCCTAATTGTAGATTCTTGGATTTTCCCTCTGTTGAAGAAGATGAGAGCCAGACACGTGCAAGAATTCTAGTTACAAGTAATTCTAATGGCCGCGCCAGCATCGCGCACAGTCATAGTGGAAAATATATCCAGCAGTTTAACTATGATGACCAGCCAACGAAGATTTCTAAACTTTTGAGTTATGAAACATCAGTAGAACGGATTTTTGAACCCTTTAATAAGTTTACAATCTCACATAGATTAAAAGTTGAAGAAGGTCAATTAGAACTTTATTCAGTTGGTTGGTTCGATCTGGTATTATATAGAATGGGTTCTTTTAATTTGGAGGATATTGATAACAGACTCTTAAGTTTAAATAAATCACTTGATTTCTATATTTCTCAATTCGACTTGGATGTTCCTATTTCGAATATAACTACATATGTTGTTGAAGATACGTATGGCCTAATTGATCTTGCGAGAACACTTCATAAATATGAACCCTCTCCTGGGACAATTGGATATAATTATCACAATGATCAGTCGATAATTGTGGCTACAAGAAATTTTTATTTAGGTTCAATTAACCATGAAATGGTACATATTTTATTGAAAAATTCAGGTCTAAACTACCCAAGTTGGTATGAAGAGGGTCTAGCTGCAACCTATGAAACTGCCTATTTTTCGCAAGACTCATTAATTCCTGTTAATAACTGGAGGAATGAATGGGTAAAGAATTTCTTTAATGCGAATTCATTGTCAAAAATAAATAGAAGGTTGAGAAGGCTAAATGATGATGACTTCTTTGGTGCATTCATTTCTGAAGACATGGTTAATTTTAAGGAATATACTATAAATGCCTCACTAGCACGATATCTAGTTATGTACATATTAGATACTCAATCTGGGTTCGATCCAATTGATACTCATTTAGAGATTTGGCTAGAAGACAATTTTCATTTCTTTATGAGGTGGTATAATTCTAAATTTAAGAACAAGGCAGATGAGACTTATACCACAGACTTTTTAATTAAGAAAGAGGATTACTAGGTTTATCAGATGATTTTAAAACACAGTAACATTTGTGTGAATCTGTTAAATCTATTGTAAGCTGAGGTCGCATAGAATCTCACACATTTGCCATTCCCCACTACCCTTCCCTCCTGCTATAAATGTCAAAAGAGTGCTCAGTTATCGATAAGAAATGAAGAGTGGAATATGTAAAGAAAAAATGCCAAACGCGCAACTATTAATGCCACGCTCAACCCCAAGCTAAGTAACCCCGCATCAAGTGCGGGGCAGGCTATAACGCGAGTACTGATTGTCCCGAAACTGATTCGGGATTATATAACAAACATAGCAAATTCTGTAATTGCAGAGATACAACAAATAGTCACAAAATATTGGACTTACGTTCAGCTCCACTGAGTAATCCCACATTTGCATCCTGGCCTCAACATTTATATTCTTAAGAAATCTAAAGCGCCCAGATAATAACCAACCCAATCATACTTCGACACGCTGAGGGCTTCTACTCGATACCCGGAAACTTCACATAAAAGCAACTCCCCTCGCCTGGTTTACTCTCCACCCTAATGGAGCCGCCTAGTTTGTCAACAATCATTTTAACAATGGATAAGCCCAGGCCTGTAGAATGTTCGCCCCCGGTTGGCATAGCACTTAGTTTCTGAAATTTCCTGAACATCTTCTGTTTATCTTCCTCACTGAAGCCCGGCCCTTCATCGTGTATCGTAAATTCTATGGTATTGTCTGTCTTTTTCGCACCCACTGTAATGGCCTTACCCTCTGGTGAAAACTTGATGGCATTCGAAATCAGGTTTTCAAGCACGCGCCACAGTAAAAACCTGTCGGTACTCAATAGTAGTCCCTTTGTGGCATTGACGGTTAATTTTTGTTGCTTGGGTTCCGCATCTTTCCCTGCTACTTCCATTAGCTCTGCTAACAGTGCATCGATGTTTACTTCTTCAACATTAAGCGATATAGTTTCAGCATTCTGAAAATTACTAATATCAAGTAAATCATTGATGAGCTGATGCATTTGCCCTATTGACGATTTGATGCGATCAAAATACGGTTTTGGCTCCTCTTCTTTTGAATCTATAGTTTCGAGTAGATGGGTTAGCCCCTGAATGTTATTGATGGGAGATCGTAAATCATGCGCAACTACGCCTAATATGCCGTCTTTTTCTTTATTGAGTTTTACCAATTCCTCTTTTTGTTCGCCTATTAGCAAGGTAGAATGTTTTAATTTGATAGACTGATTATTGATGTAAAGCAACATGCCTGAAAAGATGATAAACCATAGCACAGAGGCTATCAGCAGCCAGTTGTATTCATTGAGTTCTTTGCGTGCAGTGCCAATAATAAAGTTGTAACCATAAATGCTGACATTGCCGTATTTAAAGCCCTCTGAAGTGATTTGGAAATTTTTGTAGTACAGCGGATCAGTTCTATCGTGATATACTTTGGAGTTATCGTGCACACGCTCTCTGTCAAAGTCTATGGAGTCGGCAGTAGTAAAGCGAAATACAAATTTTTCTGCATTAACCTGCTTGTAAACTTCTTCAATGGCTGCATTGAAATACACTACTGGTGTGGCATAGCCAATGGTTTGGCCTTTGTTTTTTACCCTGAAGTTTAATGAAATACCTACCTGCCCTTCTACTAAATTGTGCGGCTTAAAGAGATTCAGTGCATCGCTTTTCATAATTTGACTATACTTAGCCATACCCTCAGGACCAATAATGCTCTCCAGGTTTTGACCGATAAAATTGTTAGCATTTATGTCATTATAGTCGAAAGAATAAATAAAGGTATGTGTGGTATCCAGTATTGATACCACATACTTATTTTCTAATGCTGTTCCTCTGGAAAAATTTTGAACATAATTGAAGAGATGCTCCTGATCGGGGAATTCCTTTTGTTCGTTGATATAAGTCTGAATAGAGGAAACAAAGAGTCCAAAACCTTCAACGGTCTCGGTAAACTCATCAATAGCATTTCTATGTACGGCCTCTAATTCCTGGGTCTCCTTATTATTTATAAAACCTGAGATCCAAATATTGCCAATAACCAATAGCCATGCTGTAATAGCAATAATAATATAAATGAATAGCGTTTGCTTCATCAGAGCTTATCTGGCATTGAGGAAAAATTTGATAGGTGAAAGATAAAGCATTAAATGAAAGTGGTGGACTGTTATCACAAAGAAATATCTCTAAAACCAACAGACCAATATATATAAATCTAAGCTAATATTTCCTTTAAACTTTTGATTCTTCTGTTGTGAAGCAGCTATTTTTCACTGTAGGTCTGCTCTACCATTGGCCCCAGCCTCATACCGCCCAATAAATGCACATGAATATGAAAAACCGATTGGCCGGCATCTTCATTGGTATTAATGGCAATGCGGTAGCCTGTTTTATCGATGCCATACTCAGCGGCAAGGTTTTTGGCAGCAAGCAAGAGTTTGCTGAATAGGATGGTATCATCTTCAGTAATGTCATTTAATGTTGGTATTCTCTCTTTTGGAACAATGAGCAAGTGAACGGGGGCTTGCTTTCTGAGCGGTACAAAGGCCACTACATGTTCATCCTGATAGATAATTTGATCTTGCTTGGTTCCTGAGATAATGGCTTCAAATGGGGATGGCTTTTGTAATTTTTCAGCTTTTGCCTGCTCATAAGCTTCGGATTGAGCCATGGCACTTATACTGGCGAACAGTATAAATATCAAACAATGTATTGCGCGTAAATTCATGGCATAGCTTACGCGCAATTGCTGAACTAAGTTGTAGTATGTCAACTCACAGAAAGGATTAAAAGCTCGCATCTCATCTGTCTAAATCCAGCCAGCCACACTTATATTGTTAAATGAATGTTAATCTGTAACATCTGCTTATCCCCCTCGTAATGTTTCAAGAAAGAAGAAAATAAAGAGCTAACCTCCTACTATGATCAGTAAAACAAAAAGTTTACTCATTTTCAGTTTTATAATATTCACCACTCAATATTCACAGGCGGTTAATGCATACACTGACTTTGTCGTTACCCCGATTACCAAAAATATTTACAGCATTGTTTCACCGTCAATTGGGTTGCCAACACCTGAGAACGAGGGTTGGAATTCCAATATTCATTTTGTAGTTACTGAAAATGGTGTGCTGCTTTTCGATACAGGGTCATCTGAAGTAATTGGAAATAAAATTAAGAAGGCCATTCAATCCATAACCGATCAGCCCGTTCGTTGGGTTATTAACTCCCATAGCCATGCCGATCATTGGTTGGGTAATGCAGCATTCGCAGGTGTAGAAATTATAGCCACCACTGAAGCAATGGAAACCATGAAAAAGTATGGAAACGATGATGTAGCGTTTTATCATAATGTGACCAATGGCACAATTGGAATAACTCACCTGGTATATCCTAATTTATTATTGAAGGAGCCTCTAAAGCGAAATTTTGGAGGTGTTGAAGTGGAGTTGCTGTTTGCCAATAACGGGCACTCTCCTGGTGACATTTTGATGTGGTTGCCAGAGCAGAAAGTTATGATTGGTGGTGATGTATTGAGCTCGGACTACATGCCGATGATCACAGATCATGGAGATATTGATGGTTTGATAAACACCCTCAATTTGGTAGTGCAATTAAACCCCTCCATTGTGCTAACAGGACATGGTAGCGCAACTACTATGTCATCTGTAATACGAGATTCGGAATTGTTGACAAGTGTTTGGGAGCAGGTAAAACTTGATCATAAAAGCGGACATACACCTGTAAAGACCCTTTCAGCGGTCAGCGTTAAGCTAAGTTCGAAATATGAACCCTTATACAAAGATTTTACAACGCAACTTGATCGGCATGTTAAGCTCATGTATCAATTGAAGGGAGAAAATGAAGAATGAAAATGGTTGGCAGCCTTCTATCATTTAACTGATTTAGAAAATATCCGTATTTTGATGCTGCAGTTTGATCGATAACCTCATGATGCTATGAAGATTTCTGAGTTAATGTCTCAAAACATTGCCCTTAGTGCAGAGGAATGCGAAGCTGTAGACCAATATATTCCTATTAAAACCTTCAAAAAGGGCACTTTACTACTCAAGGCTGATCAAATTGCCAATGATAGTTATTTTACTATTAAAGGCTGTGTACGACTCTATTATGTGGTGGATGGCGAAGACAAAACCACCCATTTCTTTACGGAGGGTGATGCTATTGCTTCCATGAATAGCTATATCAATCGAGTGCGTGCCATCCATTACTTAGAGTGCGTAGAAGATTGTACACTGGCGGTGCTTAATTATGAAAAGGAGAAGGTACTCTACAAGCTATTTCCGAGGCTGGAATCCATTTGCAGAGTGTCTATGGAAGATGATTTGGGTAAGCATCAGGAAATGCTGGCCTCGCACATTACCAAATCGCCAGAGCGGCGGTACCTGAAACTGCTCAATGAGCGTGCTGATTTGCTACAGCGGGTACCGCAATATCATTTGGCCAGTTATTTGGGTGTTAAGCCAGAATCATTGAGCAGAATACGCAAACGCATTCAATCCCGGGATTAAGCTACTTCCAGTATTCCGTAATCCTATAAATTTTGCCATCCTTAAATTCAAAAAGGGCCATTTGTGGATCGCCTGTTTTTATGCCTCCCTCCTTTTTGAGTATGAAACTCTTGGTTACAGCAATGGCATTATACCCAAAAATCTTGCTGTTGACCTTAATGTCGGTCACCTCGCCATCATAGCCACCATTCTCCTGATTCCTCTTATACCCATTGTATAGATCTTGCCGGGTATAGACACCTCCGTATTGCTCATGTACATAGGTGAAATCATCAGTAAATAGATCAAAAATATTGTCTATATCCTTTATGGTTGAATTGGGTTGGAATACAATCACATTCAACCTGTAATATTCATTGAGCAGGTGGTTTAGGGAGTCTTGAGCGGTTGATAGTTCATTTGTTTGTGCATTAACTGAGCATACAGTGCCGAGTATAAGCATTAGTAAAGTGATAAATTTTTGTTCCATATTTTTTCGATCTTCAATTGTCTATTCTAAACTCAAGTTACTTATTCTACACTGTTCTGTACTTTTATTCCCTTCACAATCAGCCAGACACATAATCTAAGTTCGGCTACTATGGCGGAAACCATCACTATGATTTCTGTGACATCTGCATATTGAGGGTAAAGGAAATTGGTAAAACTATCTATTAGGTATCCGGCACCAGCAATAGGTAACAGTGTGCCCAATACCTTTGGAAATAATATTGATTTGTAGAATAAATAGCCAAGTATCATACAGCTTAATGCAAAAAAGACCAGCGCTATGAGGTAGCCGTGACTATGAGCATTGATGTTGAGCATGACCTGAGCATTAAAAGCCTCCTGTCCCATGGCATTTACAAAGCTGCCGTCAGCAACCAGTATAATAGCTTTAAAATGATTCAGCAAATTGATTCCCAGTATAGATGATTGCGTCAGGCGGAATAGTGCTGCAAGCAATGCCAATCCGCTATTCACTGGCTTTAGCAGCAGATAAAAGGTTAGGGCAACAGCTACATCGGCCATTACCATGATCAGATCGCTGACGAAGCCTGTTCTGTACAGCGTGAGGTTTGATGCAATATTTGAAACTGTAGTAGCGGCATCACCGGGTACTATTAGTGCCGCACGAACCACCATTTCGCTGTACATACCACAAACAATAATAACCAGGTAAAGCAAACCCGTTATAAGCCCGTATTTCCTAAATGTTGTTAATTCAGCTGATTGAGTTCTCATAATCTTATGTTTTGTTGCTTAAAGCAAATTTGAGCTGAGATTATCCATTATGCATTGACTTAAGTTAAGAATTGACTGCCATCTAAATCATGGATCGATTACAGTAACCACTCTTTTCAAAGTCTCTGATGTTCATTGAAATTATAGGAATATCTGGTAGTATAGTTTTGAGCGCTGAGACTATGGCTCTGGAGAGCTTAAGCTTCTTTTCATCTGTTCGACCCTCCATGATGTTACCAAATACGTGGATAAAATTACTCGCATCTCCAATGTTGTAATGTTTGAATGGGTTAATTCGGACTTTTATATCCCCTTTTGCGAAGAGATTGGTAGCAACTGCAGTATCATAGACCTTTTGCATTATTAGGTCAGCAGAATGCATTTTCAATACATTTTCAGAGCAATCAATTATAAAGTGCGGCATGAGTTTTTTGAGTTTATTATATTATTTCTTTTGTTCCGTCAAGTTAACCGTATTGGTCAGCCTTCTCATAAATTGTTGTTTAAAAGCCTCATTTATGGTGGTTTCTGAACAATCACAGACCCTTTCTCCATAGCTCAATACGAATTCAGCATTACCGTCATCAGTAGTTTTAAAGTATTGCTTTAAGTATACAGCCGGATAAAAGTCGAACCCTTCATTTTGAAAAAATTGTAGGTCCCTGGCATCTGATAGCAATGCTTCTGTTATTTCAACGCAGTTCTCCTTTGTGTAAAACGCTATTTCATTGAGTGTTGCAGTTTCCATATAGCTGTAGTTAAGATAACCAGAGCTATCACTCAGGGCCTCTGCATGCACCATTATAATGCTCATAGAATCATAAACTGCTGCTGTTGATACATTGAAAGGATGTTCGTGAAAAACAGGACTATGGTTTAGGAAGCCTGTTCGTTTAAATCCATCAGGTATATCTAGCGCAAGCCAGATGGCATGTACAGAATTCAAACTATTCTCCTTGAATTGGAGATATTGAAATTTGCTGGTTGAAAGTTTTTCCTGAGCTTGTGTCTCTCTGCCAGAAACACAAGCTATTAGGATGATAATAAAAATAAGAATTCTATAAGTCCTCATCATTATATGGTTTGAAATAGTTGATCGGCTGGTTTTCTCACTTTTTCTCTGAACTGTGAGCTGTCATCTATTGACCGATAACCTACAGGAGCAATGACAGATGCATTCAGTCCCATTTCGTCCAAGCCTAGAATGCGATTGTAGGCTTGTTTATCAAATCCTTCCATTGGGCAGGCATCCAGCTTGAGTTCAGCACATGCAACTATCAGGTTGCCAAGTGCAAGGTAAGTTTGCTTTTCAGCCCAGCTCTTTCGCTCTTCCCGACTCATTCTACTGATCGAGTCTTTTATTGTGTTGCCATAATCTGTTAAGCCAGTATGGTCTGTGTCTTGTGTTTCAGCAATAAGCTTGATGTAATTATCTACAAAATGGCTGTAGTTGTGGGTATAATTACAGAATACAAACAGGCATGAGGCATCAGTGATTTGAGACTGATCCCATGATGCCTTTCGCAGTTCTTCCCTCACCTCTTTGTTTTCAATAATCAGTACTTTATAAAGCTGAAGGCCGTATGAAGAGACCGATAATCGCACTGCTTCCTTTAGCCTTTCCAGGTCCAAAACATTAATAGTTCTGGAGGCATCAAACTTTTTGGTGGCATAGCGCCAGTTTAAGTTTTTGATTAAATTCATTGATTGTTGTTTTTGAGTTTTACATAATTTTTAATGATGAATTCCACCTGAAATCCCACTTTGGTATAAAGGTGTTTGCCACTTTCAGAGGCTTGTAAAGTAGCGTGTGTAGCCCCTTCTTCTGTGGCTATATTTAAAGTCTGTAGTAGGATATCTTCAGCAAAACCGCGTTTTCTCATTTCAGGAACAATACCCATAGAATGTATCCCTGCTATTTTTGTGTGGTTAGTAAACAGCACTACTGTTCCCACAGGCTGATTTTTGTGTATTCCTAAAAGATAGTTTACCTCATCCCTGGTTTTCATTATCGTTTCAGGGTGTATCAGATACCCAAAGGCCTGCATAAAAGTATCAGACCACACATTGGCTGACTCCTGATCGGTGACATATTTTAATGAGATAGTATTAGACACTGCCTCGATATGATGGAGTGCCATTGACATGCCATATTGCCTGGATTTTAACTCGAAGCCGCAAGCTTCAAGTGCCTTTCCAAGATGATTTGAAGGATCATCCCAAACAGGAATGGTAAAATTATTCAACCTAAACTGATTAGTAATTTCATGGATGTAACCTCCATAGTTTGGGTCCGAAAACCAGATCCTGTTGGGCCATTCTGAATTGGTCACAACGCTCATTTCATAACTATTAGTAGAAATATAATCTCCTACATTTGTTCCCACAAGCCTCCAAAGTGCCTGTAGGTTATCTAAATTCATATGCTTTAAATCCATAATCTTATTCTTGATTTGTAAAGACATTTGGATGCATGCTCAATGCAAAATTGAAAAGGTTGGCATCCATTGTCATTGACTTTGGTTAAGAAGGAAAGTCTGTTATATTTTGAGTTTGGTAAGTACTACTCCCAATAACATAATTACCATTCCTATCACTCTCCTGATGGATACGGGCTCCAGAGGCATTCCAAACCAGCCAAAATGGCCTGCAATGGCAGCAAAAAGAATCTGGCCCGTGAGCCCGAATGTCACAGCTGTTGAAATACCAATCCGTGGAATGAGATAATAGAACAGTCCCACGGCTATGAAGCTTAACATACCTCCCGAAACCCACATATAGGCTGGTACTGTTTTTAGCTGACTAACAGTTGGAAACTGCTTTACAGTGGCTAATACTGCTATTACAGTAAAGCTGGAGCTAATAATCAAAGCTACTGAGGTGGCTAATAACGAGTTGTCCAGGATTACTCCCAGGCGAGCATTAAGCCCACCCTGCATTACCACCATTACCCCTACAGAAAATGAAAGGAGTAGTAGATACCAATTGTTCATGACCTTTGGGATTAGCGTACAGGAATGGCTATAGGACGCATAGGAGAACCGCTAGCTCCTTTCAACTTCAATGAAGCTGCAATGAATGCAAATTCATAAATATGATCCTTGGCTAGTTCTTCTAAAAACATCTGTTCGATGAACATCACCCCTTTTTCTGCCAGCAGATAGGTATGCACTGGCACCCAGTTGTCTTCGCGCTCTGGAGGAAAGGCTTCCAGACTTAGATTGTCAGCGCCTAGTAACATGATTTGCTGTTCTTCTACAAGCCATTTTACAGCATCCAGGCTGATACCAGGGTAGTTATCCAGATATTCATTGGCATCTTCATAAAATCGGGCTTGTCCCGTGCGAATCAAAAAAACATCACCTTTTCTCAGCTTTACTTTTTGTTTACGGAGAGCTGTTTTAAGATCTTCGGCATTGATACGATAGTTTTTAGAAAGACCTTCTAAGGCCTCTTCAACATCAATTAAAACACCCCGTGCTATAATCGGTGGAATAGTCTCTGAACCGGTCTTTTTCCATCCTTTGTCTCCCAGATGTTCTTCCGGGGTAAAGCCATTCCAAATTTTTCCGTTTAGTCCGAAATGGTTGAGGGCATCTATGTGTGTACCCATGTGAGTGTACATAGAAATGGCATCACCGGTATAGCTTACTTTCTGGTTCATGGCTTTACCCAACCCATTCGGGTTGTCAACAACGGTTCCGTTTGGTGTATGGGTCAACCAATACTGGTAAGGGGGATCACCTAGTGCATTAAAGCTGGGCATTCCTACAAAGTAATCTACACTAAGATCGTAGCTTTTTCCTGATTGAATTTGTGACAGAATTTGAAGTTTTGAATCTTCTGTCATCATGTTAAGGGTTCCTATTTCATCCTGAGGACCCCACGGGCTCATACCAACTTCTTCGGTGCTCTGTGCCTTGACAGTGCTGATAAGAAGTACTAAAATAAATGTGCTTAAATATGCTTTCATAACTTTAACGTTTATGCAAAGTTGAAAGCCACCGAGCCCGAAAGCATTAAGGTATCTTAAGAACGTACTACAGGCTCATTTTTTTTCTTATAGCACTTAGATGCTCTGGCGTAACGCCTATAAATGCAGCAATCATATATTGAGGGATCTGTTGTTCCATTTCCCGATAGTCTGATATGAACTTCACATAACGCTCCTCTGCAGTCTGGCTCATTGTCCTGATGGTTCTGTTCTGTAATGCTACATAGCCATGTTGTGTTTTAATGCGGAAGAAGCGGTCAACCATAGGTATTTCATCGTATAGTTTATTCAATCGGTCACGATGGATTTGAAGTACGGTGCTGGGTGTAATGGCCTGAATGAACAGCTCTGAAGGAGTTTCAGTTAAGTATGCATACAAGTCATTGATCCACCAACCTGAAATGCCGAATTGAAGGATGTGCTCCATATCCTTCTCTCCGATGGAATATACCTTTAGACAGCCATCAGCCACAAATCGCATATGATTAGATAAATCACCTTTGGAGAGCAGTAGCTCTTTCTTGTTTAGTTTTTTGACCACAAAAGTGCCTTTGATAATTTCAGCTTCCTGATCTGAAATTGGCACGAGCTGCCGAAAGTTTTCAATCAGAATATCGTATGCTTGAGCCATTTGAATATTTAGCGTAGTTTGTACTACTAATATAAGTTACAGGTTTGGAATGAACTAAGCTTGAGGGATTAGTCATTTATTAAATGTTGGTTAGTTTTTATTAATAATAGACATTCAACCCATCTCATTCTTCTTCGGCAAAAGTACCTTTCTTAAACAGTTCACTATAGATCTCTTTGATCTTATTTTCGCTAAGCTTCAGGTTGGCTATAGATGTATGTATGGAGCTTCGCTCTAACACTAAATCATGTTCAAACTTCTTGGCAGACCCTAATAGCAAGCTGGCGCCTTCATCTGATGAAAACTCTATTGACTGATTACCTTCTTCAAATACAACTAACTCTCCTACCGGAACTTCCAATCCACCATTCAATGTCCCTTTGTAAACTACCAACCACAGCAAATTATGTGTTTTCGGTGGCGTATAGGTCCATTTTTCATGAGGCCTGAGACTGACATCCAGATAATTCATATCATTAGGCGGATCGATCTTACTTTTGAGGCCTTCATACTCTCCTAAAAGAACTTTGAACTGGTCATTGTTTAATATTTCATCTTTTGTGACATAAATACTCTTGGCATCGGCAGTCTCAAGTTTTGGAGGCAGAGCAATCCAAAGCTGGAACCCTAGTGTTGGCTGATCTTTAAGTAACATGCCTTTATGCCATGCCCCCGAACCGGCCTGTAAATACTCAATATCCCCTGCCCTAAATGACACTTTATTTCCAGTGCTTTCCTCAAGATCGCTACCACCTTCAATGTAATAAGTAAAGGTGGCTATTCCTGAATGTGGGTGCCACCCAAAACCTGCGCCTTGGGGTGGAACTCCGTGTATATAGTCCAGAAAAACGAAAGGTTTAATGTCATTACCTATTCCGGATGGACCAACCAGATTTGTTATCATGCCATGATGGTCACGGCCCATAGTTCGATGTTTAATTGCTCTTTTCATTGTGTTAAAGTTTTGATGAGGTCAGTGTGGCTTCAGTTTCTAATGATTGTGCAAAATGCGTTATTTTTTCATCCAGTTGTGATGCTAATACTGGATTGATAATCCCGGAATTAGAGAAGTTATCATAAAATGAGGGTAGTGAAAAATCAGCTACAATATTGCCTTCCATGAATGGGAAATAGGATTTAGCTGCTGCAAGTACGCTCTCGCCTCCTCTACTGCCTGGAGAAGTGGCCATCAGCAACATTGGTTTTCCTTTCCATACCTTAATATCTATTCTTGAAAGCCAATCGATAAGGTTTTTGAAAACCGCAGTATATGTGCCGTTGTGTTCTGCCAGAGAAATCACCAATCCATCCGCTGAATCAATGATATCATCCAATTTATGTGCACCTTTAGGTATCCCGAATTTCCCCTCTGCATCGACACTGTATAGTGGCATTACATAGTCTTTAAGATCAATCACGTTAATAGAAGCATCAGCAACTTTACTCGCTGCATAAATGGCCAGCGTTTTATTGATAGATTTACTGCTGCTGCTTGCTCCAAATGCTATTATCTTTTTCATATTCTTATTTGTTTAAAAGTTTAATTAATTGAGTGTCTAAAGCATGTTTCCCGCTGCCATTGATCAGTACAGCTACTGCGATCCCTATGATCAGCAGGGCGTATTCATAGCCTTCACCAGCCTGGTTTCCAAACCAGTTCATGAAAAAACCATGCTCCAAATGTGTGGTGTAAATGATGCCTGAAAAGAGGCCTGCAATAGCCAGAGACCATAATCTGCTTGCAAATCCGAGGATCAGGAAAATTGATCCGAAGAACTCTATCATAATTACTGCAAGGGCTACAATCCAGGGAAGGTGCATTTGATTCGTGAAGGCATCCATTGTGCCAGCAAATCCATATCCTCCGAACCAACCCAACATCTTTTGCGCTCCGTGTGGAAATAGAACTATTCCGAGTGTAAGGCGAGCAATGAGTGCTCCCCTGTTACTGTCTGTGTTTAGAATTTTGTTAATCATCATGTCATTATTTATTTATTGGTTAGAAAAATTTTTCGAACGAATACGCCAAGTGAGGTTCTGGTTATTGGAGCATCTCCATACTGATCATAATCGAGCGCCAGCCCAAACTGTGTGGCATGTTTGTCAAACCCAGCTCTTAGCTGCTGAAAGCTTCTGGTGTGGAGTGAGAACTTTTCCCAGTTAGTAAGTACTTGTGCGCTTAGCAGTAACTCCCATTCCTCTTTTAAGGGTATTGTCAGCTGCATCTGCAAAAACATCTCACCGTTGATAAACCCAGTTTGTTCAGCGTGAGCTATGGTAGGAATAGCGGTTAGCACAAGATGCTGTGACTTAATCGCGTATAGGATGGATAGCCGCTGGGAGAAGCCCGCTGCACTGTTATAATACAGTCCCGGGCCTATAGAAAAGGCTTTATTGATGTTCCAGTAGATTGTAGAATGAACTCCTGCCTCATCAAACATGAAACTTTCCTGTTCATGATACTTCTGAAAGAAGGCCAATGTGCCTATTGAAAAGTTGGCGGTTGGAGTTAATGGCCTCAATGAGAATGATGTAAAGTCTGTTTTCTTAAGTCCTGAAGCTAACTCCAGCTGCGTAATTTGTGCTATGCTTCCATGCGCAATAACGATTAAAATGAGGGTCAAAAGGGTGTTTCTCTTTGTCATGATACAAAGGAGGCGCCTTCTGTATCACGGAAAAATAAACTAGTTTAAGAAAAACTAGCGTTTACTCATCTTGCTTCGGATCATGCTCAAAAACTCTGGGGTGATGCCCAGATAAGCTGCTAGATCCTTTTGCTTAATGCGATTGGCGATATGTGGGTATTTGCTTAAGAAGATTTCATAACGTTCTTCAGCAGTCAATGAAATGCCTTGATTAGTTCTTTCTATATAACTCACCAATGACCGTTGGTAAAGGTTTCTGTAAAAACGCTCGAATTTTGGTATTTCATGGAAAAGCCTTTCAAAGCTTTCTTTTGATATCATTAAGAACTCTGAATCTTCCAGCGCTTTGATGAAATAAGTACAGGGCTGCTCCAGCATGAAGCTGGCCATATCTCCAGTCCAGAAATCCTCAATGGCGAACATCGACACGTGCTCTACCCCATTGCGGTCTATAGAATATACTTTTAAGCAGCCTTTGGTTACAAAATATTCATACAATGCCACCTTGCCTGGCCGCATCACAAACTCCTTGCGCCTGGCACTCCCCTTTTTTAATAGTGATTTAAAGAGGTCTTTCTCTTCATCTGTAAGATCGATAAAGCGCGCCACATTCTGAAGAATTAAATCGTAAGCAGATTCGGTGTCGTGAGCTTTCATTGAAATAAAAATAGGAAGATATTAGATTAAACCACAACTGATACTATTGTTGCCTTCAATTAAAATCTCTGCTAACTAATTTCTTTTATTCACCATTATAGTCTTAAACAACAGCCAGATATACTTCCATTTATAAATAAATAATTGATCACCTGTAACATCTGTTTATTCCCATCGTCATGCCTCCAGAAAATAAAAAACAAAGCATTTAATAATAGTAATAGCTCAATTACTGAATGAAATCAGCCGGAGAAAGCAAAAAGGAACTGGGTAAGTATGAAATGGCCTCAAATGTCAAAACGTTGGCTCGGGAAGTCAAGCAATGGCCGTTGTTTAAAGCCAATTTTGCTCCATAACCAATTGATAAGCGAAAAACTATTTAAAAATGCTTTTAACATTCGGCCTTATAGGCCTTCACCACTAAAAATAGAATAAAATGAAAAAGATAGTATTATTAGCCCTCTTAATTGTCCCGTGTATTCTAGTAGCTCAGCCAAAGAATGGTGCCAAAAAAGTACTGATGGTATTAAGCAGCTATGGAAAAGATTTAGGAAAAGTCAGACCTGGTTTTGAGTTTGATGAATTTTCTCAAGCCTATTTAATTTTTAAAAATAATGGCTTGGCAATAGATGTAGCCAGTCCAACAGGAGGTAAAGTTGAAGCCGATGAATTTAACAAAGATAAGGCCTATAATAAAGCCCTTCTGAGTGACCAGTCAGCCATGGACTTATTGGATAACACCATAGCAACAGCAGATGTGGATCCATCTGTATATGATGCCATCTATGTTGTTGGTGGTAAGGGGGCGATGTTTGATTTGCCCTATGACCCATCGCTTCAGGATATCATATTGAATTTATATCAAAGAGAAGGCACCGTTATTTCATCTGTATGTCATGGCCCTGCCTCGTTTGTGAATGTAAAGGATGGTGAGAATTACATTGTTAAGGATATTGAAATTACTGCCTTTTGTAATATTGAAGAAGAGCTCTTCGGCAAGAAATGGGTAAAGGAATTCCCTTTCAAGCTGGAGGACAAGTTAGTGTCAAGAGGAGCAATTTTCAGTCAGACAGATTTTATGTTATCCAATGTTGCCGTGTCGGGTAAATTCGTTACAGGACAAAATCCGTTTTCAACAACGGGTTCTGCTGAAGAAGTAGTAAAAGCCCTGGGCAAAGAGCCTGTGGCAAGAACTTTTTATAAGGATGAAAAGACTGTTTATCTGGTGCAGGATATGTTAGATGGTAAAAGCACGACCTCCTGGGTTGAGCAAGAGTTGAAAAACAACCATGAAACTTATGATATGCCTTTAATGGCCGTTTATGGGTATTATAAGGTCCTTGCAGCTAAAGATAATGTGACAGAACTGGCAAAGGGTGTTGAAATTATTGAGGCCACTGTTCCCTACTTTTTCAATGAAGATTTACAGTTCATGCTGGCTAAAACCCATATTTTACTAGATAATAAAGAAAGAGCTAAAGAGTTGTTGGAAGATTTAGATTCAAAGAATTTGTTAAAAGAACAGGTAGCAGATTTATTAAAGGAAATCAGCTAGAGGATATAAAAGAATAGAACACCAAAAAAGCACTAGCTAGTGAGCTAGTGCTTTTTTGTTTCGCAGATAATCCATCTGTGAATAATAGAGTAAATATTTGTAACCAATCTGTAACCCTGCAGTATGCAGGCTGGACAATTCTAGTTCTGGCCTCAAATGTCAAAACATTGGCTTGAGCAGTCAAGCAAAAGGTGTTGTTCTCAACGAACTTTACTTTATAACTAATTGAAAATTAAAATATTATGAAAAACCTACTGCTAATATTCGCCCTGTTTGGCCTACAGTTTACAACCTATGCACAGCTGGCTGAAAAGGTAGAACTTACTGAAGATAACAAGCTTCTTGGACTTGGAGAACAGCATCTGCTTCATTCAGAAGTGCTTGGTGAAAACCGACCCATAATTATTTCCCTTCCTGTTGACTATGATCATAATCAGGAGAATTACCCAGTAATCTACGTTTTGGATGGACTGCAAAATATAAAGCATACCGTTGGTACGGTTGAGTTGCTTGCAGAATCTGGTCTCGTTCCTCCAATGATTATAGTGGGTATTGAGAGTCTTGATCGGGCACGGGACTTAACACCTTCTAATGCGGGAAAAAATATGAATGGAGGAACCGGTAATGCAGGTATTCCACAAAGTGGTGGTGCTCCAAGATTTCTTGAGTTTTTAGAAGCTGAACTGATACCGTACATTGAAACGAATTATAGAACGCACCCCTATCGAATATTAGAAGGTCATTCTTTTGGTGGTTTATTCGGTGTTTATACGCTAATGGATCGTCCTGACATTTTTGATGCATTTGTCATTGAAGCTCCAGCATTGTGGTGGAATAATGAGGAAATGACTCAAAAGGCTAAAGATTTCTTTTCCTCTAGTAAGGAGTTGGATAAGGCCGTATATTTCGGAATAGGTGGTGATGACGGCTGGGGAATGCGTCAGGAGCTAATTCGTTACGTTGATGTTATCAAGCAAAATACACCAAAGAATTTCAGATGGCATCATGAAGAAGTAGGTGATGAGGATCATATGGCCTCTCGCCTATTGTTGAATTATCACGGATTGAAGTTTCTCTTTTCTGATTTAAAAATGACTGAAGATACAGCAGCCAATTTCGATGGTGAGTCGTTCTTAAATGCAGAAAAGCAACTCATGAGCAAGTACGGTACCAACACCAGAAGACCTGCTGGTGACTATGTTAACATGGTGATGGAACAAGTAAATAAAGATAATTTGGCTGGTGCTATAACTATACTCAAGAGAGCTACGGAGGCCTATCCTACTTACATTGGGTTATTAACCTATCTGGCAAAACTTTATGAACAAAGCAACCAAACTGAGGAAGCTGTTGCTGCATATATGACGGGGGTTGAAGTATCTAAAAAATACAAATTAGGACAAGAAGATGATTTAATGATTGAAATAGACAGGTTAAGGAAATAGCATAGTAAGCGTTAGTTGTTGCATGAAGCCAGAAACTTTTAT
>NZ_SMLV01000239.1 GCF_009711525.1 Fulvivirga lutimaris | reverse complement strand
GAGTAATAAAGTGAAAATGTAAGATGCTTATAATCAGCTGGTGTATAATAATATTATATATATAAATAGAAATATTTATATGTAATAAATGTAATAAACTAGGTTTTTATTTTTATAATCTAATCGACTTATTGCAACTCTTTAAATTAAAACTGTTTTCATGTTAAGAGTTGCATTCTTAGCGCTAATTCTAGCGTCAATATTCAGAATAGGTTTTTCGCAAGATTTAGCCATTATTCCACCTACACCCAATACAGCTAAAATAACAGAATTTCAAAGCCAGAAGCCAAACTTATATACAGGTACCGCTAGTGTTAATATACCCCTTCATACCATAAATTTTGATGGATGGAACCTTCCTTTATCACTTAACTATAGTGGTACAGGAGTAAGAGTAACTGAAGAGGCCAGTGAGGTAGGATTAGGTTGGTCGTTATATGCAACCGGATTTATAACAAGACATATACGAGGAAAAGATGATTTGTTTACAGGTTATGCAGGGAAAAGTCAAGGGTATGTATTTGATGACGAAGAAGTTTCATTTGATATGGGTTTTGATCCATGGGTTGAAGATTTTCCAAATCCCGAATCTTATTATATGCATTTGACAGGTGCTCCAGACACAGAACCAGATATTTTTTCATACAATGTGTTCGGGTACAGTGGTGATTTTTTGCTTTCTAAAGTCACACCAGAGGGGATAATAGGCATTGTTAAATTGACGCAGGATGCCACTGTTATTGAATATGATTATCTCACAAACAGTTTTATCCTGATTACACCTGAAGGATTTAAATGTGTGTTTAGTGTTACTGAAGAATCTACTTCCTTTAGTACTTCAGGAACTGATAGAGATGTTTTGAGGAGAGAGGATCAAATTGAACCTTTAGTATTTAAAAATCAAAGTGGAAGATTTAGAACTATTTCTACTTGGTATTTAAATGATGTAACCAGTCCTAAAGGAAGAACTTTAAGCTTTAACTATGATCCAGGTGTGTACTTTTCCAATAGTATAATCTTTGGCGAGTTGGTGGCTGCAAATGGCTCAGAAACATGCACTCAGCATGTTCAGCAGAGAAAGTATTTGACTTCTATAGAAAGTGACGAATGGGATATTCAATTCCAAATGGAAAGGCGCGAGGATGTGCGTAAAAACTTACTGTTTACAGATGGAACTGCAGCTATAACTTTACCGACCCCTGATGATCTCAAAAGATATAATGGAATTACCATAAGGAATAAATTGCCTGAGTCAACTTTTGAAAAGGACATAATATTTCATCAAAGTTATTTTAATCCACAGTATCACAAAATCTTTCAATACGATGATAAAGAACCGCTATGGCTAAGAGGAAAATTGTACAAATTAACAATTGATGATCAGGTTTATAGATTTCAATATTATAAGGACAATTCCCTTCCAAATAAAGAGAGTACTGGTACAGACCATTTTGGCTATTATAATGGAAGAGATGAAAATCCTTTACTTAACCCACCAATTTTGGAAGAAACTTCACCGCCCTGCGATGAGGAAAATCCAGAAGGATCATTGGCATATTATTATCAGCATCCATATATGACGGCAAACTTTGATTATGGCATAGCAGGTTTGCTTTCTAAAGTAATATATCCCACAAAAGGATTCAGTGAATATTTCTATGAACCTCACGAATACTTGCCAGATGACACTCAAATGTTTCGAGAAAACCCTGGAGTGAAAAAAGCTGGTGGTGCGAGGATTGCTGAAATCAAAGATTACGATCCATTGAGCGATAACGTCATTACAAGAAAGTTTATTTATGATAATGGACCGACACATAGTTATGGTAGGTTACTAACACCTTTATGGAATAGGTATGCATTATTTGATCATCAAGCGTTTTATGATGATAATTATAACCTCGAGTACATTTCAACCTGGTGTAATTATAGGTATACAAGAAATCAAAATATTACAGGCTATGCTACTGCCCAGGGTATGATTCTGGGCTATGATAAAGTGATTGAAAAGAGGGTGTCAAGTAATGGTGATTCTTTTTCAAATGCATATTTTTTTGAAAATAGACCATCTAAAGTATTAGAACATGGACTAGTTGCTGAGGGTTATCCATATTTAAATGGAAAGGTTAAATCAGTAATAAATTATGATGATAGCAATAATATTGTTAGTGTTCAGCTTAATCAAGAGTATGACGCCACAGTTGGGGAACCAATAAAGGCAATTAGCTATGGGCCATTGTCTTATGATATGACTACAGTTGGATACTGGACTCATTATGAAATAAACAGAACATTTTATGAGCCTAAAAAACAGATAACTGCTACTGCCTCCCCATTATCCCCACTAGGTGCTGATGCTGATGGCAATGTCATTGTCTGGGGTAATGCTTTTAAAACAACAACGGTTAAGACTTTTGATGATCACTTTCAATTAGCTAGTAGCGAGATTCAAACAAGTGATGGAAAAACCTCTAGCATTAAAAATACTTATGCCTATAACTATCCTAATAACAGTGATTTAGCTTTTATGGTCAGCGATTTAAATCTTGTTGCACCAAAAATTGAGGAAGTTCAACGGTTAGATGACGAAGTGGTGGTGGCCATGGGAAATAGGTTTGTTGTTAATGGAACTAGAGCTCAGTTATCATCAGTCCATAGATATAATCGTGAGCTCGGGCCATTTTCGCCAACTACTAATGGTGATTTTGTTGAGCCAATATTTGAAAATATTGCTAAATATAATGTTTATGATTCTGATAATGGGAATTTACTTGAGTTTGAGTCTCAGGATGGAATTGTGCAATCATTTATTTGGAGTTATGATGATAAATATCCTGTCGTTCATGCTCGTGGTGTAGGCTTTGAAAACCTTAACACAGTTTATGATGAAACCTTGTCTCTGGCGAATTATGAAGAAGCCTTAAGGAGTCATAATCTCACCAAAAATGGCCAAATAACGACTTATAAATTTGATCCGGGAAAGGGAGTTACAGAGATGACCGATCCTGCAGGACAAACTAATAAATATGAGTATGATGATTTTGGTCGACTTAACAAAGTCATTGATCATGATGGTAATACGATGGCGCAGAATGAGTATCACTATGCGGAATCTCAGCCTACTAGAATTTTATCGCTTAGTGGTAATATGACGTTTGGTGAATACGTGTCAAGTGATTTTGAGCCTTTAGCCGACCCAGATGTAATAGCAGCTGATGATTTGATATGTAAGAAAGATATAGTCAGGATATTGACCATATCCAATTTAGGAGAAGATGATTTGCAAATCACTAATATCACTCTGCCCACAGGTTTCACCTATTCCGGCTGGACAGGTATCATACCCCCAGAAGGACATGTTGATGTTCAAATTGTTTTTGACCCTTCTGTTGAGGGTAGCTATAGTGGTACTATTTTCGTTGATTCTGATAAGACCGAAGGTTTGAATACCTATCCAATTTCAGCCACTTATTCTCCTAGGGTTTGTGATATTTCGTTTTCCACCTCTTTTCTTGATTTTGATGTAGTGGCCAGCACATTTAATCAACTTCCAATTACCATTACCAATAATGGAAATGGTATTGAGGCACTACAGGATATTCTCGTCAATGGGGTATCGATGAAGAGCAACCCTTCTAATCTTGACATTAGTGTTCCCGGTGGGAACAATACAATTTGTATCAATCCAGGAGAGTCTATTACACTGCAAGTGAACTTCATAATGACAGTAGATGGATCTTCTGAGGCTGATTTGACATTTGATTTTCGGAATTGTGGCATAATGACCAATGCTGTACATGTGGAAGGCGAGAGGCGTTCACCTTTTAGTCAAATATTGGTTGATACTTCACCAATTAATCTTGGTAACATACCCTATTTAAACGAATATGAAGACTTTCAGATCAATGTTGCTAATACAGGATTTATTAATCTGTTAAGGGTAACCGGTGTCTCCTTTTCTGATCCTAATATGGCGCAGCATTTTGAAATATTAACAGACCTACCATTAGAAATTGAGGCAGAGAATGACGCATTTTTAGATATTAGATTTAGACCAACTGGCTTCGATCAAAATATATCTACTGATATTGGTTTGGATCATGATGCTACTTATTCTAATAATATCGCAATCCCATTTGCGGGTAACAGACAGGGGAAAAGAATAATTTCGGTCAGTCCAAGCTCAGTTGTTTTTGATCGCACAGGTGATCAGAGAACAGTTACAGTCAAAAATGATGGAAACCAATTTTTGACTGTTGATGGTTATTCACCTTCCTCATTAACTGGAATATCTGTTACTAATTTTGGAATTAGTAATGGTATTGCTCCAGGCCAATCAGGAACCATACAGTTTACACGAACCCCTGGAGGGCTAAGTCCTGAAGTTCAGACCTTCACGATTAACTCTAATAAAAATGAAGGCAGTAATACAGTTACTTTATCTGAAAATGTTAGAGAAATAAGTCTATCAAAACATCTAATCGATTTTGGAATAATTAATAATTCTTCTGATCCTCAAAATGGTGAAGTGACAGAACCTTTGGTCATTTCTAATACAGGAGACCAGCCATTTACGGTTACAGGGGTACAGTTTTCAGGTTCTGGCAATAGTGCACATTTTTCTATCGATGAAACCAATTTCACCTTAACTAAGAATCAGACGAAAACAGTAAATATTACTTTCGAACCTCAAAATTTTAGTGCAATTGATACTTATTTGACTTTCCTTACTGATGCGAACCGAGGTAATAATGTGATTAGGTTAAAAGGACAAAGAACTCGCTATGCCCAATTTGAATTTCAGAATTCCGCGGGACTGGAGATTAATGAGTTTGAATTCAATTACGTTAATATCTCACAAAACATGAGGATAAAGAACACTGGAAATGCCCCAATTACCATTAGCGGATTGTCGTATTCAGGTGTAGATGCGGCTCAATGGTCAGTAACACCAATAACTACAGGTTCAATAGCAGTTAACGGGACTAGAGAAATTACAGTTAGAAGAAACAAAAGTGATGTTGATCCTTTTACGCTTAGCGTTTTGTGTGATAACTGTAATATGCCAAGTGCAGATAGAAATATACTTGTAAAGGGAAATATCAGAAAGCTAAGTTTTGGTACTAATGAATTTGGTAGTTTTAATGATTCTTCACCTTCTAAGACTATAGAGGTCTCAGTTACTAATAGTGGAAATGATGCACTCACTGTTGATAATGTAGCAGTTCAGAATAATAGCAAATTTACTGTATCACCTACTAGTTTTAGTTTAAACCCTGCTCAAAGTACTGGTTTGCATATCACTTATACAGCAACTGATTTTCAACCTAATTCAGCCCAAATTACTTTTAGCGGTAATTTAACGGAATCACCATCATTAGGGGTAAATGCTCAATGGATGAAAAATGAAAAGGTTTGGTATAGTCATTCTGTGTTGAATTTCACATTTAGTATCAGAAGAATATTCCTTCAAATTAAAAATAATGGAAATACGGCAGTCACAGTCTCATCAATATCAATTGGAGATTCTAACAATTTTAGTATCAGTCCATCCTATTCTTTACCTAAAACGCTGATTCCGGGTCAAACAATGTCGGTAGATGTTTCATATGATTCCAACATAATAACCAATACTACTTTGAACATAAGATTCACAAATAGTGATTTGGATAGAAATATAGATGTTAATAGCGATTCTTATTAATAATATGAATAAACTTAAAAAAGCAGGTATTAGTGTATTGTTCTTTCATTTATGTCTTAGTGGACTTGGACAGAGTATTCAAAGCAATTATGTAAAAACATATACTGCGCAATCCGCTATTGAAGGGGAGCTTAGTGTGGAGGATAATGAGGAATTAGTAAGTGAAAGTGTTGAGTATTATGATGGTTTAGGCCGAGTTATCCAGAGGAATAGCAAAAAAGCTGCCTTCAGGATTAATGGTACAGCTGTAGATATAGTTACACCTTTTATTTATGATGGATTTGGAAGGAATGTAGAGAACTACCTGCCCTATGCATCTACACTAAGTGATGGCGAATTTGTTGATCAATCTGACGCTATTATGTTCCAAAAAACATTCTATGATGAATACTATGGTGCTGGGACAGGTAATTATGCTAAGGCAGTAGCTGTTTTAGAGAAATCAGAACTTGCAAGAGTCCTCGAGCAAGGCTCACCTGGCGAGGCCTGGCAGCCGGGAGGAGGGGCTACTGTGCGGTATGAATATTTGACCAATGAGTTAGGGGATAAGGTAAATAATTGGGAGATAAATACTACCAATGGCCGCCCAAGAGCGGCTAATAACTATGCCCCGGCAGAGTTATATAAGAATGTGACCATCGATGAATCAGGAAATCGAGTCATAGAGTTTGTGGATAAACTGGGAAGAACTATTCTCAAAAGAGTTCAGGCCGTTGATAGCCCTAATTTAACGACATATAATATTGGTGAATGGGCAGACACCTATTATGTGTATGATGATTATGGCAACCTGAGGTATGTTCTTCCTCCTGAGTCAATAAAGGAGCTGAATCAAGTGCAAACTTTAACCTCTGAACCAATTAATTATTGGAATTTTGATGAGAATGAAGGGGCAATTCTGGGTGATCTTAAAGACAATAATAGTGGAAACATTCATGGGGCCACTTGGGCACAAGGTATGAGCAAGACGGCTCTATTTTTTGATGGTATTGATGATTATGTTGAGATTGAAAACAGTGCAAACTCTCATTCCTTTATCCAGAATAATGGCGTTTTTACCATTTCAATGTACGTAAAAATAAATGATTTAAGTAAGAGAAGCTTTTTCATTTCTTCAACAGGAACAACCTCCAAGAAAGGTTTTAGTTTTATGTATGAAACCTATGGAGGACAATATGGAGATCGCCAGCTTAGATTTACCAGCACTTATGGTACTTCAGGAAATGTCAATCTGATAAAAGGAGAAGTTGAGACTATTTATGACAACTTATGGCATCATGTTGCGGTTGTGGGTGATGGCACAAATGTTAGATTTTATGTGGATGGCAATGCCGATGGGGTGCCCCAGCCATTAGAATACTATTCAAGCGGTAGTTCTTCTTTCAACACTCTAATAGGAGCAGTTAGAAATACGGCTAGTAATGTAGTTTGGCCGTTTGAAGGATTTATTGATGAAGTTAAGGTTTTTGATATCGCATTTAATGATTCAGAGATTAGTATGCTGTCTAATTCTCTTTCTCAAGATTTTTTAAACACCTGGGCCTTTCAGTACAAATATGACGGCCGCAACAGGATGATTGAGAAGCGAGTTCCGGGAGCTGATTCGGATTGG
>NZ_SMLV01000269.1:8231-9381 GCF_009711525.1 Fulvivirga lutimaris | reverse complement strand
AAGCCCTTCATCAAGTCCTATTAGAATAGACATTATAATATAAGCGATCAAAAGACCGATTAAAGTAGATTTTATGGCGATTTGACTTCCTATTTGCTTTGGCGTCATTTAATTTGTTTAAATGCTATTTGATAATTGCTAATTGTTGTTTGCTTGTGGATTCGCATATAAACCACTTTCATCTTCCGTTCTTGGGATTAGGCATTGAAAATCCTTCTCAATCAGTAGCTCGAGCTTTTGATTATTGGGGTAAACAATATCACTTTCAAATCCTACCTGCTCTGTGTTTGCCCAGTTGTTCACTATTGGCTCCGGTACGTTTACGGAAATAACTCCCCTCACAAAATCAACAGAAAAATCATCTTTTGGATGTCTAATCAGCTGATAGACCAAGGCTGAGCTGCCAAATTCAACTTTGTCCTTTACCTCACCATTTTGGGCAAAATCGCTTACTTCCTGCTTTGATAATCTGAACCTGATTGTATTTCCCTGAATTCTTATCTTCATATCTAACTCGTCTTTATTCTTTCTTCCCCACAATAAATATTAAAACTATTGTTCCTTACAAAACCAAGCAGTGACATATTCATTTTCTTTGCCAGATCAACTGCCAAACTGGAAGGTGCACCAACTGCAGCCAGTAATGGAATATGGGCCATAGCCGCCTTCTGAATCAATTCAAAACTTGCACGTCCACTCACCAGCACAAAACCATGAGCCAAATCTTTTTCCATTTCAATGCCAGCACCTATTAACTTATCTAAGGCATTATGTCTACCCACATCTTCACGCATTATTTCCAATTCCCCTTGCAGATTAAAAAAACCAGCAGCATGCAAGCCTCCAGTATATTCAAACACCTTCTGGGCGGCTCTTAGTTTATCAGGCGCTTCGTGAATCACCTTTTCCGCAAACACATCATTATTGATAATCACCTTGCAGCCTGTCTCTACAGATTCTATAGAAGCCTTACCACAAACCCCACAGCTGGAATTGGTATAGAAATGTCGCTCTAACATACCTTCATCAAAAGTGACCTCTGGATGCAAGGCCACCTTAACCACATTGCCACGCTCCTCTTCCTTTACATTTTCGCAATGACTAATGCTTACTACCTCTTTATTACTATTTACAATACCTTCAGTAAATA
>NZ_SMLV01000269.1:0-8061 GCF_009711525.1 Fulvivirga lutimaris | reverse complement strand
TGGAGTACGCATGGTCACTGCAATAGCCTTCTCTAACCTTGAATCTAGTGGCCCATAGGTCAACCTGATTTCCAGAGGCTCTTCAACAGCCAAAAGATCTGATTGCTCATTCCTTTTTTCAGCTGAAACTTTGATAATTTCGGTAGCTCCAACGGTTGTATTTACCATAGTTTAAATTTACGAAATTCGCAGAAGAGATGAACGGATAAACACAGCGCTTCAGATCAAGTCACAAGTTATTATGGTGTAAAGAATAATTTTATAACATTGCATACATTACGTTGTTAATCATACGATTAGCGAAAAATATGGCAAACTATTCTATTAAGGAACTTGAGGCATTGACGGGTATAAAAGCCCATACAATAAGAATTTGGGAGAAAAGACACAATCTTATTAGTCCTGAAAGGTCAGAAACCAACATTAGAACATATTCAGACAAAGATTTAAAGCAAATCCTTAATGTCTCTATTCTTTATAATCAGGGTTTTAAAATTTCAAAAATTGCCAGCCTTACACAGGCAGAACTTTCCTCTAAGATTCAAGACCTGGCCAATGACGTAAAACCTGAGAATGAAGTTTTCATTGATCAGCTGACAATCTGTATGGTGGATCTTGATGAAGATAAATTTGAAAAAACCCTGTCAAGCTGCATCCTTAAAAAGGGTTTTGAAGAAACTGTTGATAATGTCATTTATCCATTTCTAAGAAAGATTGGAGTACTTTGGCTTTCTAATAAGATCAACCCGGTACAGGAGCATTTTATCTCCAACCTTGTACGCCAAAAAATGATCGTTGCTATTGACGGCTTACATGAACCCGCTGAAAAAGAAGAAAGCATTGTTTTATTCCTTCCTGAAAATGAGTTGCACGAATTAGGGCTGCTGTACTTTCATTACCTGGTCAAAAAGAGAGGTTATAAAACCTATTACCTGGGGCAGGATGTGCCATTTCCTGATTTGAAAAAAGTTTGTGACAAGATAAACCCCGATATACTCATAAGTTCTGTAGCCTACATAGGTTCGGAAAAGAAGTTCATAGAATACCTGGCTGTGGTTGAAGAAACCTTTAAGGACAAACGTATTTACATGACAGGGCAACCTATGTTCAATAAGAAAGATGTTATCCCTGTAGGCATAACCCTTTTTGAAAAACCTTCCGATTTGTTAAACTTATTAGACCAATAAGTTTTGTTTAATCATTTGTGATTTTTGTTAAACATTAATTTGTATATGAATTCTATTTGGTTATATTTGTTTAACGTTTTAATCAAAACATTAAACATTATGACTGCATTAGAATTCAATCACCAGGTAGCATCTTTAAAAGATACTTTAGAGTTATTTACAAAAAAATTCACCAGCGACAAGATGGAATCTGAAGATCTGGTGCAGGACACTGTTTTAAAAGCGCTTACTTATAGAGATAAGTTTAGACAAAATACAAACCTTAAAGGGTGGCTTTTCACCATCATGCGCAACACGTTCATCAATAATTACAGAAAGATGCAGCGTGCTAAGACCTCTCATGATGATACCAAAGAATTGTACTTCTTAAACGTAGCAGATGACTATACATTCAATACACCTGACGGTAGTTACGAGTATAAAGACATTCAAAAGTGTGTACATGAAATTAAGGAGGACTTATTAATACCTTTTGAAATGCACACTGAAGGTTTTAAATACCACGAAATTGCTGAGCAGCTGAATATTCCTATCGGCACTGTTAAGAATAGAATCTTTCATGCCAGAAAAGAAATCCAGAAAAAATTAGTAGCTTATTCCCAATAAGCGATATATGACAAAAAAGATAGCAGTCATCGGTTCTGGCTTTGCAGGCATGTCAGCCGCAAGCTTTCTAGCCAAAGGAGGATGCGATGTAACAGTATTTGAAAAGAACGATTCTATTGGAGGTCGAGCCCGTAAGTTTTCAGCTGAGGGCTTTACTTTTGATATGGGACCAAGCTGGTACTGGATGCCAGATGTTTTTGAAGAGTATTTCAAGTCCTTTGGGCACAAAGTAGAGGACTTCTACAAGTTAATAAGACTAGATCCCTCTTATAAAGTGTATTTCGAAGATAAAATGGGTGTTGACATACCCGCTGATCTTAATGCATTTTATGCCCTTTTTGAAAAAATAGAAAAGGGAAGTAGCGTCTTTTTGAAGCAATTTCTTGAAGAAGCTGCTTATAAATATGAAGTAGGTATTAATGACCTGGTATATAAACCCGGAAGGTCAGTCACAGAATTTATAGATAAGCGCTTAATGCTTGGAGTGTTTAAGCTCCATGTGTTTAAGTCCATCTCTTCTTACATAAGAAAGCATTTTAGAGACAGCCGACTAGTGCAACTCCTGGAGTTTCCAGTGCTGTTTTTAGGTGCTAAACCTCAGGAAACCCCAGCACTTTATAGTTTGATGAACTATGCAGATATCTGCTTAGGAACATGGTATCCTGAGGGTGGTATGCACAAGATTGTTGAAGGAATGGAAAAAGTAGCACTTGAACAGGGTGTTAAATTCAAAACTTCACAGACTGTCGAGAAGATCACTGTAGAAAATAAAAAAGCTACTGGCATTGTAGTAAATGGTAATTTTGAAGCTTTTGATTATGTAGTTGGAGGAGCTGATTATCACCATGTAGAGCAACATCTGCTGGATGAAAAACATCGTATGTACGATGAGCAATATTGGGACAAGCGTGCGCTTGCCCCATCGAGTCTCATTTTCTATGTTGGGCTAAACAAGAAAATCGAAAATTTGAGACATCACAACCTTTTCTTTGATGAGTCATTTGATGATCATGCAGTTGAAATTTATGATGATCCACAATGGCCATCTAAACCCTTATTCTATGTTAGCTGTACTTCAAAGACCGATCCTGATGCTGCTCCTGAGGGCATGGAGAATGTTTTCATTCTCATTCCGGTAGCGACTAATCTGGAAGACCGTGAAGCGGACAGAGAAAAATATTTTGATATGGTAATGGCCAGAATGGAGACACTCACTGGCGAAAAAATAAAAGATCATGTGGTGTACAAGCGGAGCTATGCACATCAGGATTTCATCAAAGACTACAACAGCTACAAAGGAAATGCTTATGGTTTGGCCAATACGCTTAAACAAACTGCCATACTTAAGCCTTCTATTATAAACAAAAAGGTAAATAATTTGTATTATACAGGTCAGCTTACTGTTCCGGGGCCGGGAGTACCCCCTTCTCTGATTTCAGGCCAGGTGACTGCAAGGGAAATTCTCAAAGACATTAAAAACAACTGATGAAAGAACTATTTGACAAAGTATCTCTGAAATGTAGTCGGTATGTAACTACCTCTTACAGCACCTCATTTTCTTTGGGAATTAAGTGCCTTGACAAACCTTTACGAGATCCTATATGCGCTATCTATGGTTTTGTGCGCTTTGCCGATGAAATAGTGGACACTTTTCATGACTTTGACAAACAAGACCTACTTGACCGGTTCAAAGCCGATACTTATAAGTCAATAGAAGAAAAAATAAGCCTGAATCCTATTCTTAATAGTTTTCAACACACTGTTAATCAATACAATATTGATTTAGATCTAATAGAAAAGTTTCTATACAGTATGGAAATGGATCTTACAAAAACAGAATACAATCAGTCGAATTATGAAGAGTATATTTTAGGTTCTGCAGAGGTAGTTGGTTTAATGTGCCTAAAGGTTTTTTGTAATGGCGATGCCGTTCAATATGAAAAGCTCAAGCCTTATGCTATGAAACTTGGCTCAGCCTTCCAGAAAATCAATTTCCTAAGAGACCTGAATGCTGACTATGTAGAAATGGGAAGAACCTATTTTCCTGGCGTTGAGCTAAACAACTTCGATGATAAGGAAAAACTTGAGATAGAAGCTGATATTCAGAAAGACTTTAATATGGGGCTGGAAGGCATTAAAAAGCTACCCAAATCATCACGATTTGGTGTTTATCTGGCTTATGTATATTATTATGCCCTATTCAATAAAATAAGGAGAACACCATCATCCAGAGTACTTAATAAAAGAATTAGGATTCCGAATCAGGTTAAATTCTCTATTTTGTTTTACACCTATCTAAGACACCGTTTAAATATTATTTAGCATGAGTGAGGTTATTCTGGTAAATTCTAAGGATGAAGAATTAGGTATTCTGGATAAGATGGAAGCTCATTTTGAGGGTGTGCTGCATCGTGCTTTTTCTGTATTGGTATATAACTCAAAAGGAGAAATGCTAATTCAAAAAAGAGCAGCGGATAAATATCACTCGGGTGGCCTATGGACCAATGCATGCTGCAGTCATCAACATCCTGGAGAGTCTAGTGAAGTAGCAGCCAAAAGAAGATTGAAAGAAGAAATTGGTCTGGAAGCCAACCCTGAATTTCTATACAAATTTATCTACAAAGCAGAGCTAGACAACAACCTTACTGAGTTTGAATACGACCATGTGCTTACCTGCATTACTGATGATAAACCTGTTCTCAATCCTGCAGAAGTAGAAGATTTCCAGTATGTAGATATCAAATCTTTAATGCTCGATATTCAGCAAAATCCCACTAATTATACCTTCTGGTTTAAGCAGATTATGGAAAATCTGCAGAGCAAAATGACGCTTGAAGTGGAGTCATAACTTATTCTTTACATAGTTGTTATTGGTAGTAAAATCACTCAAACTATGTTTTCATTTCTCAAATCAGATCCAATTAAAAAATTGCAAAAGAAGAAGTCTGTGTTGTTGGAAAAGGCCATGCATATCCAGCGCTCAGGAGACTTAAAATTATACGCCTCTAAAATGGCCGAGGTAGATCAACTGGAAAAAGAAATTGAAACCTTGAAAGCCGGTGAGTAAACCCAGAGTTAATATATTTTGGTTTAGACGAGATTTACGTCTTTATGATAATACTGGTCTTAACGTGTGCTTAAAAAGTGACAGGCCTGTTTTACCGATATTTATATTTGACACTAATATTCTGGAAGACCTGGAAGATCGTGATGATGCTAGGGTTACGTTCATCCATGATCAACTGGAACGCATAAATCAAAGTCTAAAAAGTAAAAACAGTGGCTTAAAGGTCTACCATGGAGATCCTCAAGAAATATGGGAGGAGCTCACTGGCACCTTTGATATAGGTGAAGTTTTTACCAACAGAGATTATGAGCCTTATGCAAGAAGTAGAGACAAGGCTATTTACGAGTTTCTTGATTTAAAAAAAATACCATTCAATACCTACAAAGATCATGTGATCTTTGAAAAGAAAGAGGTAGTGAAAGAAGATGGTAGTCCATATGTTGTTTTCACCCCTTACAGCAAAGTATGGAAAAAGCGGCTGCAGGATAATCCATGTCATGTGGCTTCTGACATTATGGGACTAGATAACTTCTATCAATTCACTGCCGAGTTACCTTCTTTAAATGACTTAGGTTTTGAAAGATCAAGAATTGAAATTCCACCCAACGACCTGGATGAGGCCCTGATAAGCAAGTATGGAGAAACAAGGGATTATCCGGCCATCAAAGGCACTTCCAGATTAGGGATTCACCTGAGATTTGGCACAGTAAGCATTCGTAAAGTTGTGCAGCTGGCTAAATCGAAAAATGAGACTTTTCTCAATGAGCTGATTTGGCGTGAGTTTTATCAAACGATATTGTTCCACTTCCCTAAAGTGGTAGATAACAACTTTAGGTCTAAGTATGACCATGTGGAATGGCGCAATAACGAAGAAGAATTTAAAGCCTGGTGCGAAGGAAAAACCGGATATCCGATTGTAGATGCCGGCATGCGTGAGCTTAATACTACCGGTCACATGCATAATCGTGTGCGAATGATTGTAGCTAGTTTTCTAACCAAACACCTGCTGATAGATTGGCGCTGGGGTGAAGCGTATTTTGCAAGAAAGCTGCTTGACTTTGAGTTAGCAAGCAACAATGGCGGATGGCAATGGGCAGCTGGCACAGGCACAGATGCACAGCCTTATTTCAGGATATTTAATCCGGAATCGCAAACCAAGAAGTTTGACCCTGAGTTGAAGTACATCAAAATGTGGGTACCTGAGTTTCAGGAACTATCCTACCCAAAGCCTATTGTCGATCACAAATTTGCCCGTGAGCGCTGCCTTGATACTTTCAAAGAAGCTTTGGAAGCATGAGAATCTTACTCACAGGTTCGACTGGTTATATTGGCCGCAGGCTTTTGCCCATATTAGTACAAGAAGGCCATCATGTAATCTGTCTGGTACGTGATCAGCGCAGGTTCGATTGGGATGATTTTGATGCTGAATTCCTTAGTCATGTCACCGTTGTTGAAGGTGATCTTTCAATGCCCGAAACGCTGAAAGATATAAAACTGGAAATTGATGCTGTCTATTACATGGTGCACTCACTGTCCAATTCCTATTCCAAATTTTCAGATATCGAACAGGTAACGGCACAGAGTTTTGCCGATCTGATTAAGGATACCTCAGCAAAACAAATCATATACCTCAGTGGCATCTCCAATGATGATGAACTCTCGGAGCACCTGCAATCACGCAAGGATGTGGAGACGGTATTAAAAAGCTCTGGAGTACCTGTCACAGTATTAAGAGCAGCCATTATTATTGGCTCCGGCAGTGCCTCGTTTGAGATCATTAGAGATCTGGTAGAGAAATTGCCCGTGATGATCGCGCCTAAATGGCTAAAGAGTAAATGTCAGCCGCTGGCAGTAAGAAATGTGATAGAATATCTCGCAGCAGTTTTAGATAATGAAAAAACCTTTGGTAAAACCTTCGATATAGGTGGCCCTGATATTCTTACCTACAAGCAGATGCTACTGCAATATGCCAAAGCCAGAAAATTGAAACGGTTTATCATTTCAGTACCTGTTCTTTCTCCAAAACTATCGTCCTTGTGGTTGTATTTTGTTACCTCCACTTCCTACACATTGGGTCGGAACCTGGTGGACAGTATGAAAAATGATGTGGTGGTTAAAGAAGGTGATATCAACTCCATCATTCCTTTAAAACTTTACAGCTATAGTAAGGCATTGGAAATGGCGTTCAGTAAGATCAGTCAGAAAAATGTAATCTCCAGCTGGAAAGATGCAGTGGTCAATGACACCATTAAGAAGAACTTCCTTGACTTTATTGATGTGCCAAATCATGGATGTTTTCATGATGTTAGGAATGTAACCTTTACAAGGGCCATACCAGAAGTGCGCAAAAACATCTGGGAGATAGGTGGTGACCGTGGCTGGTATTTTGGCAACTGGATGTGGAAGATCCGTGGATTTATGGATTTGATGGTTGGTGGTGTTGGACTACGAAGAGGTAGAAGGAGCCCGAGCGACCTCAAGGCGGGCGATTCCCTGGATTTTTGGAGGGTGCTATTGGCAGATGAAAAAGAAAATAGACTCCTGTTATATGCAGAAATGAAATTACCTGGTGAGGCCTGGTTAGAATTTAAAATCAAAGAGCAAAATGGAAAGCAGGTACTTCATCAAAAGGCCACTTTCAGACCATTAGGGCTCTGGGGCAGATTGTACTGGTACCTTGTGCTGCCCTTTCATTTTTTAATATTTCCAATGATGGCAAGGAATATTATTAAGTATTGATAGAATTACAAGCATAATATTTGTCGTATGAAAAAGGCTTTTATTTAGAAAAGCGTTTACTTTAAATACTCAATTTACCCGGCTAATGAAAATCATTTATTCTCTACTTATTTCATTTATTTTATTGCCTACTGCATCGTTTGCTGATATGGGAACATGTTATTGTATGAAGGTAGAAATTACTACTGATGAAGGACAAAACATCACTGGTTTTATCAAACAAGAAGGATATGATCTTTATATCGAGAAAGAAAGTAATGAATTTCATTATTACTCTGATAGAGTAAAGAAGGTAATAAATTTCACCGATTCCATAACTAATCCGTTAAGGCTTAAATTATCTGAAGACAATAAGGAATTTTTCTCTTATGTAAATGCTGCTTTGCCTCAAAACATAAAACTATATTCAGATAAAATTGAAGCTAATTATAACGAGACTAACTATGACAAACGCATAGTACC
>NZ_SMLV01000013.1 GCF_009711525.1 Fulvivirga lutimaris | reverse complement strand
TGAAGCAACAGAGTAACCTAATGCCTTCTTTTCTCTTTCAATACCTACCGCTGTTACAACAACTTCTGACAGTTGCTTCACATCAGGAGACATCTGCATGTCAATAACCGACCTAGTACCAACTACCACTTCTTCAGTGCCTAAACCGATAAATGAAAATACTAATGTACCACCTTCTGATGGCACAGAAAGCTTAAAATTACCGTCTATATCGGTAACAGTACCAGTGGTTGTACCTTTTAGTACAACGTTCACACCG
>NZ_SMLV01000104.1 GCF_009711525.1 Fulvivirga lutimaris | reverse complement strand
AAAGGCTCTATTAATTAATAGAGCCTTTTTTGTTTAGTTTATGATTTTCAATTTCTAAAATCGTTTGTCTTATTGGGCTGTTGTATTTATTGGTTAATTTCTGATTCTTTTCAATTGCCAACTGACGGACTACCTCAAAAGATGCTGTGTTGAGCATCCAAAATGTGCCAATACCTAGAAATGCGCCAGTATAGTAATACCCCGAGCTGATCCCATATATTCCATAGGTGAACAATGAGGCGCTAATGAGAGATGATACAATTCCCCTTCCTAAGTACCCGGCATAAATCATTCCTATTCCAGACATTAAGTAAGAGATTTTAACAGCCTTTTCAGGATCTTTTAACTTCGTCTTATTGACGAATGAATAAAGGTCTTGATTATCATTATTCTTATGGTTCATAGATAAATATTCATCAAACAGTATTTTTGCTTCCTCCCATTTTCTAAGTTCATTCAAGGCTAGAATGTGCAAGAACATTATTTCATCATAGCCATCATTTTTATAAAAATGGTTTATCTGGAGTGCTTGAGATACCACTAAATTGTATTGTTGAGACAGGTATGCAGTAAGAGCCTTTTCATACCTTATCTGGTAATTTAAACTATCCTGAGCTATAAATAAGTTAGCACGGTCAAGTGTTGAGTATGCTTGGCTGAAGTTCCTAAGAGCTTTGTGACATAACCCTTTCTTCAGCAAAGCCTCATTTATGATATTAGGGTCTCGCTCCTCAAATACTACCCTTTCATATTCCAGTGATGCATATTGATAGTTTTCAGCCATCATGAGGCTGTCAGCAACATCAAATTGTGCGCTAGTTAAAAATGGTACGCAGAGGAATGTGCATATCAACCAATATTTTATAGTTAACGGCTTCATCAAATTCTTTATTTGCAAATTTTACTGTGAATACACTTCCCCAGATATTACTTATATAAAACATGGAGAAGAGTGATCCGAATATTATAAATCGAGCGCTTTCAGCACCATCTTTTTTATAGCCTTCCCATGTTTGTAGCCCAAGAATGGTGGTTGTAAGCATTGTGCCTATTCCGATACCAACCTTACCGGCATATATTTTTCCTGAACCAGGAACAATTGTTGACATTATGCCGGCTAATAAAGGCGATTTCTTTTTTCTGAATTTAAGATCGTTTCTAATTCCTATAAAGGATTTTTCTTGCTCACTATAATGGTAGTAACCGTACATGAAATTAGTAGCATATTGGTCAAAAGCGTCAAGATCTCTGGAGAGAAGGCTAATGCCTGCCATTTCTAAATTTCTTAACCCTAATTGCAAGCTGTCTGTAGTTTCAATGTTGTTTAGTAGCCTGAGAGATTTAGATAGCTTCTCTGTGTTTGCAGCACAAAAGGCATTGAAAAAGAAAGCTTGGCTTCTTAATGGAAGTGTTGTTTTATTTAACTTATCAAAATAGTTTGATGCCTGTTCTAACTGTTGGTCTAGATAGTGGGTTTTTCCTAAAAGGAAATTAATACTGTCACTTTGTAATTGATTATTCGGTTGTATTTTCTTGAGTAGAAAAATTGCATCTGAATAGTTTCTGTTAGTTAATAGATAGTCTAGAAACTTCATATTACTAGTTAACTCTTGCCCAGAAGAACCGAAATATATGAAAAAGAATACTATAAAAAGGACTGATTTATTTTTCTTCATAGAAAGAAAATTCCTTTGCGCCTTCCTTTATTTTTCCTTTGGTATTTAGACTCAAAGGACTGATTTGAGTATATGAAAGCCTGTTACATCTGCCTAATCTATCTATAGATAGAAAGTAACTTTTAATGAATCCATATT